>JBIIJJ010000215.1:0-3148 GCA_044233875.1 Miltoncostaeaceae bacterium
GGCTTCCGGACGCAGGGCGCGGGCCGACCAGCAGCACCGACCGATGAAGCGCGTGGGTTGTCATGGGGAGCTCCGATCGTGAGCGGGGGCCGTGTGCCCCCGGTGACCGGATAACGCGCGGGTACGCCACATGCTCCCCCCGCACCGCCACGGAAAGTGCCCTCCCAGCGGGAAACCCGCCACATCGGTGACGACCAGGCGCTCCCCCGGGGCGAGCGCGAGCACGCCCGTGGCGGCCTCGACCACGGCCACCGCACCGCTGCATGTGGCACCGCGCACTGGAAGCGGGTCGATGACCTCGAGCACCACTCCGCGGCCGTCAACGAAGGCCGCGCCGATGCGGGCCCTCAGGCCCACCGCATGGACGGCGCGGCAGGGTACGAGCACGAGGGCCTCGTCGCTGCCCGGATCAGGCGTGCCCAGCATTCCGAGCGCACGAGAAGCCATGCCGTCGGCGAGGAAGGCCATGGGTGCCACCATGCGACCCGTGGCCGTGCGCAGCGCCCCAAGGTGCCGCAGCCGGTCAATTCGAAGTCGCCCCATGCGGGCATGCTGGAGCCCGCCGGCGCATCGATTGCGCGCACATCGTGTCGTACGCGCAGGGCGGGCGTGTCAACGCCCGCCTACCCACACCCCGCCTAGTCCGGCGGCAGCATGCTCCCCTGCAGCGCGGCCATGGCCCGGGCGAACAGCAGCCCCATGGCGTCGGCGGCCTCGTCGGGCGTCTGGCGCGGGGTGAGCGACGCCATGCCGGCCGCGGACATCTGCACGGCAAGGGTGACGATCTGGAAGCGGTCGACGGGGGCGATCTGCCCGCCGCCCTCGGCCTGGATCTCCTCCATGGCCTCCCGCTGGGCGCGCATCATCTCCTTGAGGCGCTCCTTGAACTCCTCCGATGCGCCCTCGCCGAAGGCGAAGCCGAACGGGAACTCCTCGTCACTCACAGCCTGATCTCCCTCAGCGGCGTACGGCTGAACATGTGGATGGTGTCCACGAACCTGACGGTACGCGACTGCAGGTCCATCAGGATCGAATGGGTTCTGGCGCCGTCGCTGAAGTAGCGCACGCCCTTCAGCAGGTAGCCGTCGGTGACTCCCGTGGCCAGCACGTACATGGGCTGCGGGGCGAGGTCGCGGGCGGTCAGCACCCGGTCGGTGTCCTCAAGGCCGAACGGCTTGAGGCGCTCGCGCTGGGCGTCGTCCTTCGGCCACATGCGCGCCTGGATCTCGCCGCCCAGGCACTCGAGGGCGGCGGCGGTGATGACGCCCTCGGTGGAGCCGCCGATGCCCATGTACACGTGGTCGCCGGTGCCGCGCACGGCCGCCGACATCGATGCAGTGATGTCCCCGTCGGGAATCAGCTTGATGCGTGCGCCCAGCCGGCGGATCTCCTCGATGAGCTCCTCGTGGCGCGGACGGTCGAGCACCACCACCGAGAGATCACGGATGCGGCGGTCGTAGCAGCGCGCGATGGTGTCGAGGGTGTCGGGGATGGGCGCCGTGATGTCCACGCGGCCCTTGGCGTTGGCGCCCACGCAGAGCTTCTGCATGTACATGTCCGGGGCGGCCATCACGCCGCCCGGGGCGCCGATCACGCACACCGCGATGGCGCCGGCGTCGCCGCGGGCCACCAGGTCGGTGCCCTCCAGCGGGTCGACGGCGATCTCGCAGGGCATTCCGCCCGTGCCCAGCACCTCGCCCACGTAGAGCTCCGGTGCCTCGTCCTTCTCGCCCTCGCCGATGATGACCTCGCCCGTGATGGGCATGGCGCTGAACTCCTTGCGCATGGCGTCCACGGCGGCGCCATCGGCGGCGTGGCGGTCGCCCTGCCCCACCCAGCGGGCCGATGCCAGGGCGGCCTGCTCGGTAACGCGCAGGAAGTCCGTGGCGGGCACGATCGTGTGCCCATCGAGGCCGTCCGGCACGGGTGAGGGAACGTCGTTCGTCGTCATGCGTCCTTCCGGGCCAGGCGCGCGGCGTGATCCTTGTTGAACTGCTCGATGCCGGCGGCCGTGAGCGGGTGGTGAAGCATCTGGTGGAACACCTTCGGCGGAATGGTGGCGATGTCGGACCCCATGCGCGCGGCCTCCATCACGTGCACGGGGGTGCGCACGCTGGCAGCGAGCACCTCGGTGTCGAACTCGGAGTTGGCGAAGGCCTCGACGATCTCGGCCAGGTGGCCGAGGCCGTCCTCGTTGATGTCGTCGTAGCGCCCGATGAACGGCGACACGAAGGCGGCGCCGGCAGACGCGGCCAGAATCGCCTGGTTCGCGGTGAAGCACAGGGTCATGTTGACGCGGATGCCGTCACGGGCCAGCGCGGAGGTGGCGGCCAGGCCCTCCTTGCTCGTGGGCAGCTTCACCACGATGCGCGGGTCGATTGCGGCAAGGCGCTTGCCCTCGTTGACCATGGTGGGCACGTCGTCGGCAACCACCTCCGCCGACACGGGGCCATCCACCAGGTCGCAGATCCTGCGGTAGATGTCGTCCTCATTCCCCTCCACCTGCGCGAGGAGGGTGGGGTTGGTGGTAGCGCCGCTGAGCACGCCCCACGAGGCGATCTCCTCGATATCGGCGAGGTTCGCGGTGTCGATGAACAGCTTCAAGGAAGCCCTCCGGGCCTTCGGACGGTGACCTTTTCGAGGCTACCAGCCGCCTCCCCGGCCCCCGCCGGGCGGAATGACCCGACGTGGCCTATTTCGCCCGCACGGTGGGGGCATTGGCGAACAGCCAGCCGCCCCAGCCCAGGAACACCACACCCGCCACCAGCAGCACCCACGGCAGTTGCGCCACGGCGAACCGCGAGCGCGGGTCCACGCCCTCGGGGTAGGCACCGTCGAAGCCGGCATCCCACCGGGCGGCCATGCCGCTGTTCCACGACGGTACCTTCGTGACGGGTTCCGGGCACCCCGGGCGGTCGGCGGCCACGCACGCCAGGTAGGCGTTTCGGCTGCGCCTGTTGGCGGCCTCCACCTGACCGGGGTTCACCGTCCAGCGGAAGTCATCCATCGACGCCATGAGCGGAACCGAGCGGGCCACCACGCGGCCGCCCTCGTTCACGTTGCCCATGGGGGTGGAATCGCACTGGTAGGTCTTGCTGTAGATGGCGCACGCGGCCGCGGCACCGGTGGGGTACCAGAGCACCTCGCG
>JBIIJJ010000217.1:0-3123 GCA_044233875.1 Miltoncostaeaceae bacterium
TGGGACGGCACCTCATGGCAGGCGTTCGGCAACTCCTTCGCCACGGTGGAGGCGCTGGCCGAGACCGGGCCGGGCAACCCCCTTGCAGCGTTTGGCAATGACGTGCGGTCATGGAATGGATCCAACTGGACAAGCCTCGGCCCACGCTTCGGCTCTACGGTGCATGCGCTGCTGGTAGACCACGACGGCGGCGTCTATGCCGGCTCGAGTTTCGGCGACAGCGATCCAGCGAAGATCGACGGCCCGATCTCGAAGTGGGACGGAACGTCGTGGGCCTCGGTGTCGCCCTATACCGGTGCCAACTCGGAGGTATACGCGCTGGCCCGCGACCGGGCGGGCTACCTGTATGCCGGCGGGAGGTTCAGCGCGACCGGCAGCGCCCCGTACACGCACCTCGTGCGCGCCCTCATCGCCGATCCGCCGGGTGCGCCCATAGGAGTGTCGGCCGCAGCAGGCGACGCCTCGGCCGCGGTCGCGTGGAGTGCCCCGGCAAGCGACGGCGGCGGCGCCATCACCACCTACACGGCCACGGGCACGCCCGGAGGGCGCACGTGCTCTGCCGCGGCGCCGAGCACCAGCTGCACCATCACCGGTCTCGCGAACGGCACCTCGTACACCGTCACCGTCACCGCGACGAACGCAGCCGGAACCGGAGCCGCTTCAGGGCTGAGCAACGCGGTCACACCCGGCGTGGCCGTGCCGGCGACCCCATCGTCGCCTGGCGTCCAGGTGCCAGCTGCCGCCGCTCCTGCACCTGCCACGCCGGCACCACCACGCCTGCCCGCCGCGTTCGCTGTGAGGAATGGTGTCGGCACCACGTCGGGCCCGCTGCCGGCCGGTGCGACGAGCGTCACGCAGACAGCCACGACGGCGACCGCACCCGCCTCGATGGCGGCATCGGCCATGGCCGTCGAGGGCGCGCGGGTGAAGAAGGCAGAGGGCACGTGCAAGGTCACCACGGTGCGGAGCAAGAAGACCAAGAAGGTGCTGAGGCGCACCTACCGGTGCACCATCAAGCTCAGCAAGGGAACCTGGACGATCACCACCACCGCGCGCGGCAAGGCGGGCGTGGTGGCGCGCGGCGTGCAGACCGCGAGGGTGCGCTAGGCGGAGCTCAGCGACCCGCGTGGGCGCACCCACCGGGTGTCGATGCCGCTCACCTCGGTGATGCGCTCGAAGTCGGCGTCGTAATGCAGCACCGGCACGCCCGCGGCCTCCGCAGCGGCGGCGATGAGCAGGTCGGCATGCCCCACCTGCCGTTGGTGCTTCGGCCCCTGGGCCGCGAGGGCGTCGTACACCTGCAGGGCGCGATCCCACTCGGGTGGCCCGATGGGGCAGTCGCGCACCCGGCCGAAGCCGTCCCGCACGGCGCGGTACTCGGTGGTGCTGCGCGCCGAGTAGAGCAGCTCCATCACCACCGGCATACACGTGGCCACGCCGCCGGCCACCGCCAGCTCATCGAGTTCGCGGCGCACGTCGGGCGCGCGCAGCGACCATGCCCACGCGCTGGTGTCGACCAGGTACGTCAGAACGTGCGGGGCTGGCGCAACTGCCGGAGCATCTCGGGCGTGAGGTCGGACGGAATGAGGTCGGTCAGTCGCGCCTGGTCGTCGCGCCGCACCACTTCGGCCAAGGCCATGTTGATGGTGTCGGTGGCCGTGCTGGTGCCCAGCGCCTGCTGCGCCCTCTGCAGCAGGTCGGCGTCCGCGTTGAACGTCATCCGCTTCACCCGCTTGCCCTCCATGCCCGACCCCCGAAGCCATGCCGGGCACCGTAGGCACCGGCGACGCGCGTATGCATCAATCAGTGTGCCACGTATGCATCGGGGTGCGGGCGCCGATCGGCCGCTAGGCCACCGTGGTGGTCACCAGCGTGATTTGGGGTTGCACATCACGGGCATGTAGGGGTCGGGCGAGCCATCCCCGGGCTCGCAGGGGGGCATGGGAAACGCCCTGGAAGGCGGAAAGCACGTGGCAAAATCGTTGGTCACCACGCCCGGGGCGCAGGTGACGTTGTTGCTCACCGCGCCAGGCGCGTAGATGCCGGCGGAGATGAACGAGTAGGGGTTGCTCGGCGCAGCCGTGAGCACCCCGAGGGGGTTGCTGGCACCCGTGAAGTCGCTGCCGCTTACGTTGGCTCCCCCGAACTGCGAGGTCTCGTCGCTGAAGATGGCGCCGCGGAAGTTGGCGTTCACGAGAGTGGCGTTGGTGAAGTCGCTGCGCACGAAGGTCACCCCGGAGAAGTTGGCTCCCGTGAACGTGGCGAACTGGCCATCGATGTCGGTGATGTTGGCGCCCGTGAAGTCGACTCCCGTGAAGTTGGACCACGCGGCGTTGGCGCCGCTGAGGTTCGCGCCCCTCAGGCTGATGCCGGTGAAGTTGGCTCCCCCGAAGCCCACGCCCGCCAGTTGGGCACCCGGGCCGGCGAAGATCCTGCCGGCGGCGCCCCACCCGGTGGGGAACTGCTGGGGAAAGTCCACAGGCTGCCCCTGTATGCCCACCAGCTTCGCGCCCGCCATGAACGAGCATCCGAAGAACACCCCACCCACCTGCGCGCCGTTCCACTGCGTGTTGGTGAGGTCGGCGCCGGTGAGGGTGGATCCGGTGAGGTTGGCGTTCGTGAGGTTGGCGCCCGACAGGTCTGCCAGGGCGTAGCTGGCGTTCGACATGTTCGCGCCGGTCAGGTTGACACCGGCCAGGCCGTAGTTCATGTCGACGGGCGTGGTGTACGGGCACCCGCCTCCGTTGCTGCGCTTGGGCGCGCTCAGCGATCCGCCGCGCGTGCGGCTGAGGTTGGCGCGGCGCAGGTCGGCCCGGTGAAGCCGTGCCCCACGAAGATCGGCGCCGTGCAGGTTGGCGCCGTGCAGCCGCGCCCCGGTGAGGTCGGCTCGGCGCAGGTCGACGCGGTGCAGCCTGGCCCCGCGCAGGTCGATACGGCGAAGGTCCTTCCCCCGGAGGTTCTTGCCGCGCAGGTCGGCGTGGTGGCACACGGCCTTCGCCGATGGCACGCACGTGGCGGACGTGCCGGAGGCGGTGGCACCTGTTGCGCCCACCAGGCACAGCAGGGCGAGGGCAGCGACAGCGGCGGATCGGCGAATCATGCGAGGGGTCATGGACGGAGGAT
>JBIIJJ010000216.1:0-3123 GCA_044233875.1 Miltoncostaeaceae bacterium
CACGTGATCAACAACGTTCTCATCCCGCCGGCGGGCTAGGGCCATGCCCGGCGCGCAGGCCGTCACCACCATCGGTTTCGTGACGCCCGCGCGCCGGGTGCACCCCGCGGCACCCTACGATCACCACGTGGTCGTGGATCCGCTCGACATGGTTGACCCCGCCGAGGCCGACGTGGCCAGCCTGGCGGCGATCGCCGAAGGCGATCAGGGGGCACTTGGCGCCCTGTATGAGCGCTACGGCCGCCTGGTGCACTCCATCGCCTATCGCATCACGCGCGATACCCAGGCGGCCGAGGAGTGCACGCAGGACACCTTCATGTCCGCATGGAGGTCGGCCCGCTCGTTCGACCCCGCCCGGTCGAAGCCGGCCACGTGGCTCTGCGCCATCGCGCGCAACCGTGCGCTCGACGCCGTTCGGGCGCATGGCCGCCGCCCGGTCCCCAGTGATTCGGTGCCCGAGGTGGGGTCGGAGCCAGACACCGCCGATGTGGTGGCCGACGCCGATCTCGCTGTGCAGGTGGCGCAGGCGATGGCAAAACTCCCACCTGCGCAGTTCGACGTGCTGCAATTGGCGTACTTCGACGGACTCTCCCAGACGGAGATCGCCCAGAAGCTCGAGGTGCCGCTCGGCACCGTGAAGAGCCGCATGCGGCTCGCGCTCGAGCGAATGCGGGTGGTCGCCGGAGAGCTCGGGCTGGAGGCCTGAACATGAATGCCGACATGACACCCGACGAGATGGACACCATGAACGCCCTGGGCTCGGCGCTGCCGCGCGTGGCGCCGTCCGCCGACCTGGGCGACCGCATCCTCGCGGCCGCGGCCGAGCCGGCCCCGGTCATCAGCCTCGACCAGCACCGGGCCCGGCGACGGATCGTGGTGTCGTCGCTCGCGGCAGCGGCGTGCGCGGCGGCCCTGGCCGTGGGCGTGACCCTGACCGTGACCGGCGGAGGACAGGGCGACATGCCCGGCCCCCTCACCGCGAGCACCCAGGTGGTCGGCGCCGGGGGAGATGGCGTGTCGGGCACGGCGTCGCTGTACGGGGCCGACCAGGCCGGCGGCATGGTGAAGGTGGCGCTCGACGCCGTTCCCCCGCCCCCGGCCGGCCACCACTACGAGGTGTGGGTGCTCGAGAAGGGGTCCACCGAGATGACGTCGGTGGGGTCGTTCACGCCATCGTCCGGCGACGTGGACCTCACGCTGCCGCTGCCCGCCCCCGCCGACTACGCCGCGGTGGACATCTCCGTGGAGCCCAACGGCGGGCCGCCCGCCCACTCGGGCACCAGCCTCGCCGGCGCGAAGTTCGCGTAGCACTGCAACGCCTGTCTCATGGAACGGGACTAGCATCCCGCCCCCCATGAGCACGCTGCGCCGCACCAAGATCGTGGCGACCCTCGGGCCGTCCACCGATGACCAGGCAACGCTCGTCGCGATGATCCGCGCCGGCGTCGATGGCGTGCGCATCAATTGCTCGCACGGATCGCGCGGCGACTTCATCCGCCGCGCCTGGCAGGCGAAGGACGCCGCGGCCACCGCGGGACGCCACGTGGCGGTCATGTTCGACCTGCAGGGGCCCAAGATCCGGCTGCACGAGTCGTCGCGCCGCGCCGACCTCGACGAGGGTGACCAGGTGCGCATCGTGGGCGACCCCCGGGCATCAGGTGCCACCGGCGCGCTGGTGGTGGACTGGCCGGGCGTGGTGGAGGCCGCGGACCCCGGCACGTCGGAGCTGGTGATCGGCGACGGCGCGCCGCGCATTGCGATTGCCGAGCGCACCAAGGGCCAGCTGGTCGGCACGTGCGTGATCCCGGGCATCGCGCTGCCGCGCAAGGGCGCGTTCCTCACGCACGCTCAGGTGGGGCACATGGCGCTCACCGACAAGGACCGCCTCGACGTTCGCACCGCGCTCGATGCCGGTGCCGACTTCATCGCGCTGTCGTTCGTGAACGGCGCGGATGACATCCGCGAGCTGCGCGGGGAGAT
Source organism: Miltoncostaeaceae bacterium (assembly GCA_044233875.1). Classification (GTDB taxonomy): domain Bacteria; phylum Actinomycetota; class Thermoleophilia; order Miltoncostaeales; family Miltoncostaeaceae; genus SYFI01. The sequence continues at coordinate 1,981 of JBIIJJ010000216.1, forward strand.
CCTCGGGTCGTCGGCGCGCATCATCGCCAAGATCGAGACGCTGTCGGCCATCGAGCACCTCGAGGAGATCGTCGACGCCGCGGATGCCGTGATGGTGGCGCGTGGCGACCTGGGGGTCGAGGCCGGCGTGTCGCGCGTGCCGCTGCTGCAGAAGCGCATCATCCAGGCGGCCAATGAGAGCGGCAAGATGGTGATCACCGCCACGCAGATGCTGGAGTCCATGAGCGAGGCGCCCGAGCCCACGCGGGCCGAGGCGTCGGACGTTGCGAACGCCGTGATCGACGGCACCTCATGCGTGATGCTCTCGGGCGAGACGGCCGTGGGCCGGTACCCGGTGGAGACCATCGAGCAGATGGCCGCCATCGCGCTGGATGCCCAGGACGGCGTGATGCCGCTGGTGGTGGAGGGCGGTGCGCGCGAGGAGGGCCGCACCACCGCCGAGTCGGTCATGCGCGCAGCCGTGCTGCTCGCCCGCGAGATCAAGGCCGAGGCACTGGTGATCCCCACCGAGACCGGGGGCTCGGCGCGTGCCGCCGCGCGGTTCCGCCCGCGTCGGCCCATCCTCGCCCTCTGCAGCGATGCCGACGTGGCCCGTCAGCTCGCCCTCGAGTGGGGTGTCATTCCCGAGCCGCTGCACCAGCGCCCCGACGAGCCGATCAACGCCCTGGTGGAGCGCTGCCTGCTGCGTGCCCAGCGCCGCCTCGGCCTGCCGGACGGCTCACGCGTGGTGCTGACCAGCGGCCCGCAGGTGGCCACCCCGGGTGCCACGAGCCTCATCGCCGTGCACCGGCTGGGCTTCACCGACTGACCCCGCAGCCCGGCCCCGGGGTGGGGTCAGTGTGCGGCGACGCCCTCCGGCTTGGGGCCCACCAGCTTCGGGGCGAAGAGGGCGAGGACGGCGCCGACCAGCAGCACGCCCGCGGCCACGAGCACCGCGGGGTTGAGGCCGTCCACATAGGCCTGGCCGCTGGCGTATGAGCCGCTGGCGGTGAAGATGGCGGTCATCACGGCAATGCCCATGGCCCCGCCGATCTCGCGCACGGTGTTGTTGGTTCCCGACGCCTTGCCGATGTCGACCTCCGGCACCGACTGCACCAGGAGGTTGGACACCGGTGCGAACACCATGCTCATGCCGAAGCCGGC
>JBIIJJ010000029.1:0-12474 GCA_044233875.1 Miltoncostaeaceae bacterium
GTGGTGATGGCCGTGATCCTGGTGATCCTGGTGGTGGGCATCGTCACCGAGCAGCTGTTCTTCACCCGCCTCGAGCGCTGGGTCAACCGCCGCTGGGGGCTGGTGGGTGCGCGCTAGGCCGATCGCCGCCGCGATCCTGGCGGCGGCGGTGGCGCTGATGGCGCTGCTGGTGGCCGGGTGCGGCGGGCAGGGCCCGGCCGACTCGGTGCGGGTGGGATTCCTGCTCAACGTCACGCACGGGCCTGCGCTTATCGCGCTCCAGCGTGAGTTCGCGTATGGGCTCGCCGGCCTGCCCGTGGAGGAGCAGATCTTCGCCACCGGACCCGAAGAGGTGAGCGCCCTGCTCGGCGGCTCCCTGGATGTCGGCTACCTCGGCCCAGGGCCGTACGTGCTGGCCGAGAGCCGCGCGCCCGGTCGCCTGCGCCTGCTGGGCGGCGTGGTTACCGGGGGTCAGGAGATGGTCGCGCGTCCCGGGTCGGGCATCACCAGCGTGCGTGACCTGGCCGGCAAGAGGGTGGCCGTGCCTGCGCACGGCAACACCCAGGACCTCACCCTGCGCCTGCTCCTCGATGAGGCGGGCCTGCGTGCCGACGACCAGGGCGGGAACGTGGAGGTGGTGCCCGTGAAGAACGCGGCGCTGCCCGAGGCCATGAGGCAGGGGGTGGTGGATGCCACCCTCGCGCCAGCCCCGTACGGGGAGCGCCTGGTGGCGGACGGAGAGGCCGTGCGCGTGCCGCGCATCAACCGGGCTGTCGATTCCTGGCGCATCCCCGCAACGCTGCTGGTGGTCACCGAGGAGTTCGCTCGCGCCAACCCCGAGGCCACTGCCGCCCTGGTGAAGGCGAGTGCCTCCGCGGTGCGCCGCGCCCAGGCCGGGCAGGTGGTGGTTGCCCGCCGGTTCAACGAGATGCTGTCGGAGGCAACCGGCAAGGAGATCGACGAGTCCGTGCTGCTGGCGTCGCTGCGCGCCATGCGCGCCACCACGGATATTGCCCCGGGGTCCATGGCCCGCATGGTGCGCGCGGCGGAGATCGCGGGGTACCTGGGGGGCCCCGTGCCGCCCAAGGCGCTGGTTCCCCGCCCGGGCTGACCCCGCCTGCGGGAGGAGTCGGCCGGTGCGCGTGGAAACGACAGGCGCACCGGCACACTTCCTGGAGGGCGAGAGATGACGCGTGAGGCACGCGTTCTGGCGATGGCGAACCAAAAGGGCGGGGTCGCGAAGACCACCTCGTCGCTGAGCCTTGCCGCCGCCCTGCATGAGAAGGGCCAGCGCGTGCTCGTGGTGGACCTCGACCCCCAGAGCAACCTCTCGATGAGCCAGGGCATCGACGTCGAGAACCTCACGGACGGCATGTACGACGTGCTCGTGAAGGCGCTGCCCATCAAGGACATCGTGCAGGTGCGCGAGATCGACATCGCGCCCGCCGGCATCGAACTGGCCGGCGCCGAACTGGCGCTGTCGGCCATGATCGGCCGCGAGCGGGCCCTGCAGCGCGCCCTCGCGCCCGCGCGCTCGCAGTACGACTACATCATCCTCGACACCCCGCCCTCGCTTGGCCTGCTCACCATCAATGCGATGGTGGCCGCCCAGGGCGTGATCGTGCCGGTGCAGTGCGAGTACCTCTCGCTGCGCGGCCTGGCGCAGCTCACGCAGACGCTCGAGCAGGTGCGCGAGCACCTCAACCCCGAAGTGCACATCTTCGGGATCCTCCCCACCATGTACGACGGCCGCACCATGCACTGCCGCGAGGCCGTGGACGTGCTCATCGAGAACTTCGGCGACGTGGTGTTCCGCACCCGCGTGGGCAAGACCGTGCGCTTCGCCGAGGCACCCGTGCAGGGCAAGAGCATCCTCGCCTACGACGGAACGGGTCAGGCCGCGCGGTGGTACCGCCAGATGGCCCGCGAGGTGCTGGAGCGCGATGGAGTGTGGACCGACGACCTCGAGCTCGTGCGCCGCCCGGTGCGCGACGTGAGGCCGCAGTCCGGGGCGAGCCTTAGACTGGCCTCGTGAAGAAGCAGTCCATGCGTGAGGGTCCGCTCGCGGACCTGTTCAGGAGCACCACCCCCGGCGAGGGCGGCGCACAGGGCCTGCAGTCCGAGAGCCCCGCCGAGAACCGCCAGGAAGTGCCCCTGCGCGCCGAGGGCCACGCGGTGGTTCGCGTGGTGGGCGTGGGCGGCGGTGGCTGCAACGCCGTCGACCGCATGATCGAGGCCGGCGTGCATGGCGTGGAGTTCATCGCCATCAACACCGACCGCCAGGCGCTCGACAGCAGTCGCGCCGACGTGGTCATCCCGGTTGGCGCCGAGGTCACCCGCGGCCTCGGCACGGGCGGCGACCCCGCCCTGGGCGAGATGGCCTTCCGCGAGAGCGAGGAGCACCTGCGGCGCGTGCTGCGCGGCAGCGACCTCGTGTTCATCGCCGCCGGCGAGGGCGGGGGCACCGGCACGGGTGGTGCGCCGATCGTGGCCAAGGTGGCCCGCGAACTCGGGGCGCTCGCCGTGGCCGTGGTCACGCGCCCATTCGGGTTCGAGGGCAACAGGCGCGCGGGCACCGCCGACCAGGGCATTCACCACCTCGGCGAGGCCGCCGACACGGTCATCGTCATCCCGAACGACCGCCTCATGAGCGTGCTCGAGCGCGGCACCAGCGTGGTGCAGGCGTTCGCCGTGGCCGACGACCTCCTGCGCCAGGGCGTGCAGGGCATCAGCGACCTCATCACGCTGCCGGGCCTCATCAACGTCGACTTCGCCGACGTGCGCACCATCCTCAAGGACGCCGGCACCGCGCTGCTGGGCATCGGCTACGCGAGCGGCGGCAGCCGCGCCACCGACGCCGCCACGGCCGCGATCTCCTCCGCGCTGCTCGAGACACCCATCGACGGTGCCCGGGGAATCCTGCTCGGCATCACCGGTGGCCCCAGCATGTCGCTGATCGAGGTCACCGAGGCCGCGCAGGTGGTGGCTGACGCAGCAGACCCGGACGCCAACATCATCTTCGGCGCCACCATCGACGACGACCTCGACGACCAGGTGTGGGTCACCGTGATCGCCGCCGGCCTCTCGGGCACGCCCGCCCGCGCCGGGGCATCGGCCGCCCGCACGCCCGCCACCCGCGTCGAGCGCGGGCGCAGGCAGCGCAGTGAGCCCACGTCGCTCGGCACAGGGGGCAGCGACATCGCCGAGCCCCCGGAGGCCCCCGACCTGTCGGCCGACGTGCCGCCGCCGGTCGAGCCCAAGGCGCCGCCCGAGGCACCGCCCGTGCTCGCCGCCGCCCCCGACCCGGAGCCCGACCTGCCGGTGCCGGCCTCGTCATCTGCGTCGCAGGACACCCAGGCCACCCCGCCTCCCAGCGAGCAGTCCACGCGCCTGTTCAACGTGGAGGACGGCCGGGGATCGTCCGACCCGGACGGCGGCTCCGCCGCATAGCCGGGCGCGCCCGGTGATCACGGGCGCGGTCGCAGCCGGGCACCCGCTGGCCGCACGGGCCGGCGCCGAGGCCCTGGCAGCCGGTGGCACGGCCACCGACGCGGTCATCGCGTCCGCGCTCACCTCGGCGGTGGCCGAGGCGGTGCTCACCGGCCCTGGTGCCGGGGGGTTCCTCATGGTGCGACCGCCCGGCGGGCCCGCCACCGTGCTCGACTTCTTCGTGTCGGTGCCGGGCCTCGGCCCCGACGGGCGGCGGCTCGACCCCGACGACCTCCATGCATTCACCGTGCCCTTCGGCACGGCGGAGCAGGTGTTCCACATCGGACCGGCATCGGTGGCCGTGCCGGGCATGTTCGCGGGCCTCGACGAGGCCTCGCGCAGGTTCGGCAGGCTGCCCCTGGCCGACCTCGTGGCCCCGGCCGTGCAGCTGGCGCGCGAGGGAGTGGTGGTGGGGGAGGAGGCGGCCTACCTGCACGAGATACTCGCGGTGATGCTGCGCCACACGCCGGCGAGCGCGGCGCAGTTCACGCCCGAGGGGCGCACCGCGGCCCCGGGCACCACGCTGGCGTTTCCCGACCTGGCAGCAACGCTCGAGAGGTTCGGCCGTGAGGGGGCGGCGTGCATCTACGACGGCCCGGTGGGCGAGGAGATCGTGCGCTACCTCTCGGCCACGGGAGGCATGCTGACCCGCGACGACCTGCGGGCCTACGCCGTGGTGGAGCGGCCACCGCTCGAGGTGCGGTTCCGCGACGTCACGGTGCTCACCAACCCACCGCCCTCGAGCGGCGGCGTGCTCATCTCCGCGGCGCTCGACCACCTGGGGCGCATGCCGGTCACGGATGGAGAGGCGGGCTTCTACGCGCGAATGGGCGCGGCGCAGGCGGCGGCCAACGCGATGCGGGGCCCCGAGTTCCATGAGGGCCTGGCGGACGAGGGCTTCCTCGAGCGCTTCTGGGCGGCACTGCGCGATGCCGAGCAGGGGGGTGCGCCTCCGTCGCGCAAGCCCACCGGCACCACGCACGTGAGCGCCATCGACCCCGAGGGCGGCATGGCCAGCCTGTCGTCGAGCAACGGCTCGGGATCCGGCGTGGTGGCGCCCGGCACGGGCGTGCTGCTCAACAACATGATGGGGGAGAGCGATCTCAACCCGGCGGGGTTCGGCTCGCTGCCACCGGGCATTCGCATGACGTCCATGATGGCCCCCACCATGCTGCTGCGGGACGGCCGGCCCCTCGCCGCCCTCGGATCGGCCGGGTCGAACCGGCTCAGGTCTGCGATCCTGATGGTCGTCGCCGGAATGGTTGATGCCGGGGCCGATCCGCGCACCGCGGTGGAGCGCCCGCGAATCCATCATGAGGGTGACGGGGTGGACGTCGAAGGTGGCGTGCCGGGGGATGCCGTGGAGGCGCTCTCGGCCGAGGGCTTCGACCTCCGCCTGTGGAGCGAGGCAAACCTGTACTTCGGCGGCGTATCCGTGGCCGGGGTCACCGGTGGCGGGCTGCAGGCGGCGGGGGATCCCCGGCGTGGCGGCGGGGCCGCCGGGGTCGATGACGAGGGGCAGGTGGTTGACCTGTGAGCACGCGCACGGTCACGGTGGGGGACAGGCAGTTCGAGCTCGCGGCCGAGCCGCCGCGCACGTCGCTCACCGACGACGCCCACACGCTGTGGGGGTTCAACGTCGAGGTGCGCGAGAACGGCGCGCCCGTTGCCATCAAGACCTGCTTCGTGGGGCGCGTGACCGTCCAGGCCCGCCACCCCGAGGCGCTGCAGGGAACCGCCGAGGACATCGCCCGGGTGGTGCACCAGATGGCCTTCGACAAGATCGAGGAGGGCCTGGCCTCCGGCGATGTGGACGACGCCCTGGTGTTCGCCTAGGGGGCGATGGTGCCCTTGGGGGCGGGCTTCATCGCGCTGATCTCCACGGCCACGGCCACGGCGGCCTGTCGCTCGTCATCCGGCGCCTCGTCGGCGATGCGCCACGCCTCGCGTGCGGCCCACCTGAGCCTCTCGGCCTCGTCGGGCCTGCCCGCGGCCTCCCGTGCCTGCTGCACCAGGCTCGCGAGCACCCGGGCGCGCTCCTGCTCGGTGAGGTCGCTCTGCGTGTAGCCGCCCCCGTGGCGCATGAGGATCCAGAACACGAACAGCAGCAGCGGGATCTTGATGGCGAGGAACACGATGAGCGCACCGAGGGAGAGCGTCTCGGGGCCGAACGCCGCCCCGGCGAACGACACCATGACGGTGCCCATCACCACTGCCCCGGCGAGCACCGCCACCACGCCCAGTGCGCGCAAGCCCCGCAGGTCGCCGTCGGTGTCGTAGAAGAGGCGAACCACCCACGACTCGCGGGCGGCCTGCGCGCGATCTTCGCGTCGGAAACCCATGGGCATCGACGCTAGCACCGGTCCCTCAGTCCGGAGGCAGTACGCGCCCGCCCGTGCCGTCCACGGTGACGGATGCCCCGTCCGGCACCTCTCGGCGCACCATCCCGAGCCCCATCCACCCGGCACCGGGCACCTCGGCCACGCTCGTCACGGTGCCCGCGGCCCCGGCGTCGCCCACGATCTGCGCCCCGGCGTTGACGGGGGCATCGAGCCCGATGCGGGCCAGGCGGCGGTTCGGGTGACCGCGGTAGTGCAGCCGGGCCACGGTCTCCTGCCCCAGGTAGCAGCCCTTGTCGAACGACACCGCCCCGCCGAGCAGGGCCTCCTGCACCAGGGTGCGCTCGGAGGTGTCCACTCCCACCTGCGGAGAGCAACGGGCGATCCTCAGCGCCTCCAGCGCGCCGTCACCCGCCAGCACGATGCCCAGGTCGGCCGCCAGCGCGGCCGGGTCGTCGGCCAGCACCTCGATGGTGCCCGGGATCGCCCCCGGCACCTGCAGGTCGCCCGCCCCCGCGAGCTTCGCCGCGAGGTCGTCGGTTGCCACCAGCACGGCGGCCTGCTCCGCCCCGAGCACCTCGGCGTCCTCGGACACGTGATGCGCCGCGATGACCTGCACGCCATCGGCAGCCGGGGGAGGATCGAGCACCAGGGTGAAGGCGTCCGGGGCGTCGCGTGAGACCGCCATCTGCGCGACCAGGTGGCCCTGGGCGGTGAGCACCAGCGAGCGCGTGGCGCGGCCCACGGCGAGCCCCTCCACGTCCGCGGTGAGCAGGCCGTGCAGCAGCGATGCCGCATCAGGGCCCTCGATCCACGCGATGCGCCGGGGCCGCACGGCCGCGACAGGCGCGGTCACGGCAGCGCGACCTTCCCGTTGGTGCGTGCGCGGGCAGCGGCGATGCGCTCGCGGTCGGCACCCTCGAGCGCCGCCGACAGGATGGCCCGCACCATGCCCAGGCGCTCTTCCTCGTCGCGGCAGTCGAGCATGTCCTGCTTGGGCTCCGCCGGCATCTCGATCATGCCCGCGATGGCGTACGAGAGCGGGATGTCCTCCCTGATGGGCGGCGGCGTTGACGACCCGGCGATCTCCGCAACCAGGCGCGCGAAGAGCTCGCGTGCCTCGGCCTGGTCGTCGTCCGGTGCCGTGGATGAGTCGTCCAGGACGTCCTCCACCCATGCTGACAGGTAGAGCCGGCCGGAGGTCTCCTCCAGCACCCGCACCACCCGCTCACCCACGACCGTCACGTTCATCCGGCCGTCCACGAACCTGCGACCCAGGCCGATGAAGCGCGCGGTGCAGCCGATGGGCGACGCGCCGTCACCGTGGTCCTGGAGGATCACGAAGGTGCGGTCGTCCAGCACGCAGTCGGCGAAGAGCTGCCGGTAGCGCGGCTCGAACAGGTGCAGCGGGGCGCGTTCGCCCGGCAGCAGCACGAGCCCGAGCGGAAAGAGTCCGAGGTCATCCAATTCCGGCATGGTCGGCGAGTGTAGCCTCCGATACGTGCCCGACGCGCCGCGCCTCGACCCCGCACTCATACGACAGGCCCTGTCGCAGGTGCCCGCCTACGTGCCGGGCCGCCCGCTGGTCGACCTGCAGCGCGAGCTGGGCGACGTGCCCATCACCAAGCTCGCCTCGAACGAGGGCCCGTACCCGCCGTTCCCCGCGGCCCGGCGTGCAATTGCCGCTGCGGCCACCGAGCAGAACCTGTATCCGGACCCCGGCTCATGGGCGCTGCGCGACGCCCTGGGCGAGCGGCACGGCATCGACCCCGCCCTCATCACGGTGGGCAACGGCATGGACAGCCTCATCAAGCTGCTGTGCGCGGCGCTGCTCGACCCCGGCGATGAGCTGGTGATGGGCTGGCCCTCATTCATCTCGTACCGCCAGGGCACGATGATGGCGGGTGCCACCTGCACGGGCGTGCCGCTGGCCTCGGATGGCTCGTACGACCTCGATGCCCTGCTCGCGGCCATCGGCCCGCGTACCAAGATCGTGGCCGTGGTGAGCCCCAACAACCCCACCGGCGGGGCCGTGGGCGCGGCCGACCTGGCGGACTTCCTCGACGCCCTGCCCCCCGGCGTGCTGCCGGTGCTCGATGAGGCCTACTTCGAGTACCTGCCGGCGGGCGCGCATGACGGCACGGCGCTGCTGCGCGATGGCCGCTACCTGGTGGTGATGCGCACCTTCAGCAAGGCGTTCGGGCTGGCCGGCCTGCGGGTTGGCTGGATGGCGGGCCCTCCGGGCCTGGCCGAGGCCGTGTCCCCCGTGCGCAACGTATTCGACGTCAACGCGGTGGCGCAGGCGGCAGCGCTCGCCTCGCTGGAGGACGCCCCGGCGGAGCTCGCCCCGCGCATGGATGAGGTGCGCGTGGAGCGGGCCCGCATGGCCGAGGGCCTGCGGGCCCTGGGGCTCGAGCCCCTGCCCTCGGAGGCCAACTTCGTGTTCGTGGAGGTGGGGGAGGAGCGGGCCGCACTGCTCGACCGCGCCCTCACGGCGCGCGGGGTGATCGTGCGGCCCACCGGCGGGTTCGGCGCACCGGGCGGACTGCGCATCACCGTGGGTACGCCCGCGCAGGGCGATCGACTGCTGGTCGCCATGGCCGAGGCGCTGGAGGAGATCGGGTGACCCCCGAGCAGGTGATCGCCGGCGTGCTCGACGGCAGGCGGCGGGCCATCGGCCGCGCCATCACCATGGCCGAGTCGCTCGGGCCGGACGGACGGGAGGTCATGCGGGCACTGCATCCGCGCGGCGGCAGGGCGGTGCGCCTTGGCGTGACGGGCTCGCCCGGCGCGGGCAAGAGCACGCTGTCGGCCGCGTTGGTGCGCCACCTGCGCGCCCAGGGGCGCACGGTGGCCATCGTGAGCGTCGACCCCACCAGCCCGTTCACGCATGGCGCGGTGCTGGGTGACCGCATCCGGCTGGTCGACCACTTCCTCGACGACGGCGTGTTCATCCGGTCAATGGCGAGCCGAGGCCACCTGGGCGGCCTGTCGGAGGCCACGGCCGACGCCGTGGGCATCCTCGACGCCGCGGGCTTCGACGTGGTGATCGTCGAGACGGTCGGCGCCGGTCAGAACGAGGTGGAGGTACAGGCCCTCACCGACACCGTGCTGCTGGTGCTCATGCCCGGCAGCGGCGACGCGATCCAGGCCATCAAGGCGGGCGTCATGGAGATCCCCGACGTCATCGTCATCAACAAGTGCGATCGCCCGGGCGCCGACATCCTCGCCGGCGAGGTGGAGTCGGCTCTCACGCTCGTGCCGGCCGACGGCTGGCTGCCGCCGGTCATCCTCACCCAGGCGCTTGAGGGGCAGGGCGTGGCCGAGGCGTGGGACGCCGTGATGCGCCACCGGGACGACCTCGCCGCATCGGGCAGGGCCGCACAGCGCGAGCGTGATGGCATTCGCCGCCAGCTGCGCTCGCTGGCTCTCGAGCGCATGGCGCGCCGGCTGGACGCCGGCACCGACCCCGCGACCCTGGACGCCCTCGTCGAGCGCGTCGCCACGCGCGAAATCGACCCATCGACGGCGGTGGACACTATCCTCGGGGCCGGTCCCGGTAAGGAGGCATGATGTCGGGCAGCTCACGGCCGCGGCGCGGCGGCAATGACACCAACTGGCGGGCGATCCTGGGTGTGGCCGGTGGCGTCCTGCTGGTGTGGTTCATCATCGTCAACTCCCAGCAGGTGCAGGTGACGTGGTGGGTGGTCGACACCAGCACCAGCCTGATCGTGGTCATCCTCGTCTCGGCCCTGCTCGGCGCGGGCCTCACGTACTTCTTCACGCGCGTGCGCCATCGCAGTCGCCGGGATGACGCCCGATCGTCGGGAACTCGTAACGGGGGACAGCGGTGAGCGAGCGCGAGCCGCTCTCGCGTGAGCGCGTGGTGGAGGCCGCCCTCGTGGTGATCGACCGCTCGGGCATCCAGGGCTGCAGCATGCGCGCGGTGGCGGGCGAGCTGGGCGTGGAGGCCATGTCGCTCTACCACCACGTGCCCGGGGGCAAGGACGAAATGCTCGACGGCGTGGTGGGCCTGGTGCAGGGCGAGTTCGTGGAGTCCACGGAGCTCACCGGCGATTGGCGCGTCGACATGGCCTCGTTCTCGCGCTCGTACCGCGCGGCCCTGTCGGCCCACCCCAACGTGGTGGCCATGATCGCCGCGCGGCCGTCGGTGGCCTATCGCAGTGCCACCGCGCTGGTCGGGGCCCTGTTCAATTCGATGGAGGACGCCGGCTTCTCGCGGGAGGATGCCCTGCGTGCCGTGCGCGTGGTCTCGCGCTGGACCATCGGGTTCACGCTGGGCGAGGCGTCCGCCCTCGAGGACGGCGAGCAGGCCGAGGACTTCGACGAGCCGCTGCTGGTGGAGGTGTTCACCGACATCGCCCGCGGCGAGGCCGACGTGTTCGAGTTCGGCCTCGAGGCGCTGCTCGAGGGCCTCGAGGCGCGCCTGGCCGGCTAGCCCGCTGCCCGGATGGTGACGTCGCCGGCCGATGCGCTGGCGATGATCACCCGGGATGACGAGGGCGTGTCGGTGATGCCCTCCAGGTTCACCGACCCGGTGCCGGCGCTGGCATCGATGCGGTAGTCGCCGCGCGGAACGGCGATGATCACGCTGCCCGCCGTTGCCGATGCCTCGATGCGCCCCGGCGCCTCCTGGGCCTCGACGCGAACGTCGCCGGCGGTGCTCGATGCCCGGATGTCATCCCCCCGTGCGCGCAGCACGGCCACGCCGCCCGCCGTGCTCTGCGCCACCACCGGACCCTCCATGCCGGTCACCATCACCGACCCCGCCGTGCTCGTGGCGCGCACCGATGCCCGCGGCGGGCTCACCACGTCGAAGTCCACCGAGCAGCCGGTGAGAACCCCGAGGGCCGGGCAGTCGGTGTCGAGCACCACGCGGCCCGACGTGGACGTGCTGGTCACCTCGGGCGCGAAGAACGCGTAGCCCTTGGTGATGCGCGCGGTCAGCGAGTCGTCGGGGCCGGCGTCGACGGCGATCGACCCCGCGCCTGTGCCGGCCGTCACCTCGGTGATGGGCGCGGGCACCGAGAACACGTCGGTCACCTCGGTGCGGGCCACCGTGCGCATGAGCAGGTAAGCCAGGCCGGCGGCAATGGCCATGAGAAGTATCAGTGAGAACAGCCGCTTCACCTCAGGCGCGCCACCCGCTGCGCCACGTCGGCGGCCAGGCGCACGCCGAAGCCCGATGCATGGTCGCCCTGCATCGCGGTGCCCGCGACGTCCACGTGGCACCACGGCCTGCCCTCGGTGAAGTCGCGAAGGAACCGCGCGGCGTACACCGCACCGGCCTGGCGCTTCTTCGCCGAGTTGCTGAGGTCGGCCACGGCGCTCTTCACGAGCGGGTCGTAGCCGGGGTGGAGCGGCATGGGCCAGCACAGGTCGCCCGTCTCGTCCCCCGCCTCGCGCACCAGCTCGGTGAACGCGGGGTCCGACCCGAACAAGCCGGCGTACACCTCGCCGATGGCGACCACGATGGCACCGGTGAGGGTGGCCATGTCCATCATGCGCGTGGCGCCCTTGCGCGCGCAGTACGTGAGGGCGTCGGCCAGGATCAGGCGGCCCTCGGCGTCGGTGTTGGTGACCTCGATGGTCTTCCCGTTCATCGCGGTGAAGACATCCCCGGGCTTCATGGCCGTGCTGCTCGGCATGTTCTCGGTGGATGGCACCACGGCGAGCACCTCCACGGGGATCTCGAGGTCGGAGATCAGCCCCATGGCGGCGATGACGGCGGCGCCGCCGGCCATGTCCATCTTCATCTCCTCCATGCCCGCGGACGGCTTGATGGAGATGCCGCCGGTGTCGAAGGTGACCGCCTTGCCCACCAGCCCCAGCACCTCGCGCGTGGTGCGCGACGCGGCGGGCGGGCGGTGCCGCATCACGATCATGCGGGGCTGTTCCGCCGAGCCCTGGGCCACGGCCAGCAGGGCACCGGCCTTCAGCGTCTTCAGCTCACGCGGCCCCAGCACGTCGATCGAGAGCGACCGGCGACCCCGGGCCACCTGCTCGGCGCGCTTGGCGAGGATGGTGGGGGTCATGTGGTTGGAGGGCGTCTCCGCCAGTTCGCGCGCAAGGTTGACCGCCTCGGCGGTGGCGGCCACGGCCCTGGCCCCGGCCGGTGGCAGCGCCCCGCCGGCCACGATGACCTGCGGCTCGCTGGCATTGCGGCTGCGCTTGCCACGCGAGGGCTTCGAGCGGAATGCGTCGAGTCGCCATGCCCCGGTGGCGAGGCCCTCCGCCATGGCCCGCACGTCACCGCGGTCGGTGCTGTCGGGCACCAGCAGGGCCACCCGCTTCGCGCCCGCGTCGCGCGCCGTCCTCGCGGCCGCCCGCCCGGCCGCTGCCCATGCCCCGCGATCGGGGCCCTCGCCCACGCCCGCCAGCAGCACCCGCGCCGCCTGCAGGTCGCCCCGGGTGTGCAGCGTGCGCACCTGACCCGCCGCGCCGGTCACCTCGCCATCGGCGATGACGGCCGCTACCAGCCCGCCCAGGGCCGCGTCGATGTCGGCGAGCGGCCCCTCGGGGTCGCCGGGCGGCGCATGCACGGGCACCACGATGACGTCCGCGCGGATGCGGCCGGGGTCGGATGTGCGGCTGCTGCTGATGTCCATGGAAAGCGCCTCATCGTTCGCCTGCGGTCCCGGATAGT
>JBIIJJ010000064.1:0-8104 GCA_044233875.1 Miltoncostaeaceae bacterium
CCCACGCCGAAGTTGATGCGCCCGCGCGTGAGGTGGTCGAGCAGCACGATGCGGTCGGCCACCATCAGGGGGTGGTGGTAGGTCAGGCTCACCGCGCCCGTGCCAAGGCGGATGCGCCGCGTGCGCTCGGCCGCCACGGCCAGGAAGATCTCCGGCGAGGCGATGTACTCCCACCCGGTGGAGTGATGCTCGCCCACCCACACCTCGTCGAACCCCAGGCGGTCGAGCGCGCAGATCAGGTCGAGGTCACGCTCCAGCGCGAGCGTGGGATTCTCGCGGGGGTCATGGAAGGGCGCGAGGAATGCCCCGAAGCGCATGGCTCAGCCGCCCAGCAGCCCGGTGATGGAGTCGAGGTCCACGGTGCGCGCGCCCGCCGGGGCGGTCACCTCCACCGGGGAGTTGAAGTCGGACAGGCTCGCGCTCACGTTGAGGTCGAGGGCCTTCACCTGGGGCGCGGCGTCGAGGGGATCCTTCGACACCACCTCGGCGGCGGCCCGGTGGATGAGCATGTCCTCCGTGCCCACCCATACGTCGACCACGCCGGTCTCGAGGTCGCTGCCCGCGCCCGCGGCGGCGGGGTCGACCGCGTCGCCGGCGCCGAGCCCACCCGCCAGGCCGCCGACGTCCTCGGCCAGCGCCGTCTCGTCCACCGCCCCGCGGATGTGCACCAGTGACACGCCGTCAACCTCCTCGGTGCCCACGATCTCCGGGTTCTCGATCCATCCCGAGATGGCGGGGGCGAGCTGCGTGGCGTCAAGCGACTCCACGGTGCCCGCCGGCACGTCGAGCTTGATGGCCTGACCCAGCACCGATGCGTAGAGGGCGGGTCCCACCTTGGTGATGTTGGCCTGGATGGGGCCCGGGCCGAGGTTGGCCGTGAGGTCGAGGGTGAAGTCACCCGGATCCTTGGCCGCGCCCTCGCCACTGATGTCAACGGGGTTGCGCAGCAGATCGCCCACCGCGCCATCCGCAGTCACCTTTGCCGTGGCCTTCACGTCCACGCCGAAGCGGTATGAGGTGAGGGCCTCGGTCTTGGCCGAGCTCTCCGTGAGGATCTGCTGGGCACTCATGCCCTCGACGGCGCTGGTGCCCGAACTGCCGCATCCGGCAAGGGCCAGCGGCACGGCGATGACGGCAGCAAGTGCGAACAGGGGTCGGACCATGCGACCGGTATACCATGCCCGCCGTGCCCGCGACCCTTGAGCTCATCCCGCTCGGAACCGGCGCGGCCTATGGGCATCCCGGTCAGGCGCAGGCCGGATACCTGGTTCGCGCGGGCGATACCGCGGTCATGTTCGACATCGGCTCGGGCACGTTCAACCGCCTGCTCGGGCACGTGGACCCCGTGGACCTCGATGCCGTGGTGGTGAGCCACCTGCACCCCGACCACATCTCCGACCTGCTCGCCGCCCGCGTGTACATGGCGCATGGGCCCGGGCTCGGGCACCCCTTGCAGGTGCACGCGCCGCCGGGCCTGATGGACCGCCTCGCCGGCATCTCGGCCGGGGAGTCGTGGGCCGGCATCACCGCCAGTGATCTCCCCGCAGGATCCGGCACGCTCGAGATCGGCGAGTTGGTCATCCGGCACGCCGAGGTACCGCACCTGCCGCCCACTCATGCGCTTCGCGCCGAGCACGAAGGGCGGTCGATCACGTATGGATCGGACTGCCGGCCCAATGACGACCTCACCGCGCTTGCGGAGGGCACCGACATCCTCCTCCTTGAGGCCACCTTCGGTGCCGAGGAGATTCCCGACGGCGCGGCGCACCTGAACGCGCAGGCGGCGGGGGAGATGGCGCGCGCTGCGGGCGCGGGACGCCTGCTGCTCATCCACGGCCAGCCAGACGTGGACCTCGAGGCGTCGGTGCGCATCGCCGGGGAGGCGTTCGGGGGCCCGGTGGAGTGGGCCCGCGAGGGGCACGTGTACGCCGCGTGAGCCCAGAGCCCGCACCGCCCCGCAGGCGCCGGCCCGGTGGCCGGTCGCTCACCCTGGCCATCATCTTCAGCCTGCTCATCCCCGGGCTCGGGCACGTGTACATCGGCCGCTTCGGCCGCGCGCTCATCTGGTTCGCGGGTGCCATCGGCATCGGGGTGATCCTCGACCAGCAGGCCAGCCTCACCCCGGCCGCGCTCATCGTGCTCACGGTGCTCGGCGTGCTGGCGGCGGTGGACGCCATGGTCATGCTCAAGTTCTTCCAGCCAAAGGGCGCCAGGTGAACGTCGGCGGTCTCCTGGCGGAGCTCGACGCGCTCGCCCCGTGGCGCCTGGCCGAGGAGTGGGACAACGTTGGGCTCATGGTGGGCCGCCGTGACCGGCCGGTGACCCGCGTGCTCGTGGCGCTCGACCTGCGCGCGGAGGTGCTGGACGAGGCGCAGGCCATCCGCGCCGACCTCGTGATGGTGCACCACCCACCCATCTTCCCGGCGCTGTCAGCGGTGAGCGATGCCCGCACAGCAGGCGCGCTTGTGCTGCGCGCTGCCGAGCAGCAGGTGGCCGTGGTAGCCGCGCACACGAACCTCGACTCCGCGGCGGGCGGGCTCAACGACACCATGGCCGCAGCGCTGGGCATGAGCGACCTCCGGCCGCTGGTGCCGGACGCCCTGGACCCCTCCGTGGGTCTGGGTCGCGTGGGCACCATCGCGCCGACGCCACTCGCCGATCTTGCCCGGCGCGCGGTGGATGCCTTCTGCACCCGTCGCGCCAACCTGGGCCTGGTGGGTGATCCAGTCGGGCAGGTGACGCGGGTCGCCGTATGCACCGGCTCCGGCGGTTCCATGGTCGAGCAGGCTCGGGTGGCCGGCGCGGATGCCTATGTGACCGGCGACCTCAAGTACCACGACGCCGATGCGGCCGAGGGCATGGCGCTGGTGAACGTGGCGCACGGGGCCGTGGAGCAGCACGCCATGCGGGCATGGACCCCCGCGCTGGCCGATGCCCTGCGGCCCTCAGGCGTGGAGGTGCTGTTCACCTCGGTGGACACCGACCCGTGGCGGGAGGCCTGCTAGTCTCCACGCCGCTTCGCGGATGTAGCTCAGTTGGCTAGAGCGTCTGCTTGCCATGCAGAAGGTCGAGGGTTCGAGTCCCTTCATCCGCTCCTCACCGAGGCCCCGCCACCGCGGGGCCTCGGCATTTCCGGCGTGGATCGCCTCTGGCGAGCGGGTCGCCGGTGCCCTAGCCTGCGGGTCCCGCTCGGCGACCTGGCGAAGTGGGAACGCATCGGTCTGCAAAACCGACATGAACCGGTTCGATTCCGGTGGTCGCCTTACCGGCCTGCCAGCACCCAGCAGGCGATGGCCGCTGCGGCCGCGACATTGAGGGAGTCCACCCCGGGCGCCATGGGAATGGTGACCCGTGCATCCGCAGTGGCGAGCATGTGATCGCTGAGCCCCTGCCCCTCGGTGCCCAGGGCCAGTGCGACGCGGTCGCCGGAGAGTGCGGTCGAATCCGCCGCGAGCGGTTCGGCGTCGGGTGCCGGCGTGAGGGCCAAGAGCGTGAAGCCGTGCGCGCGGAGGTCGTCTACCGGGTCGGCGGTGATGGCCCACGGGTGCACAAGCGCCGCACCCATCGAGGTGCGAAGGGCCCGCCGCCCGAAGGGGTCGGCCGAGCCAGGCCCGATGAGCGTGGCGTCCACCCCGAGTGCCGTTGCGCTGCGGATGATGGTGCCCACGTTCGAGGGGTTCATCACGCCCTCGAGCACCAGCACCCTGCGGGCAGTGGGCAGCACGTCGGCGGCCGCGGGGTCGGGTGGCCGCTCGAAGGCACCCAGCATCTCCCGCATGGCGCCGAAGCCCGTGAGCCGTTGGATCTCCTCAGGGTCCAGCGTGAGCGTGGACACGGCGGGGGAGGGGAGTGGCCCCGAATACCCGGTGCTCACGAGCAGCGCGCGCAGGTGGTGGCCGGCGCCGATGCACCGCTCCACCACCCGCGCGCCCTCGGCCAGCAGCAGGCCGCCGCGGCCATCGGGCGGGGGGCGCCGGAGGCGGCGCTCCTCGCCGCGAAGGCCGGCGAACATCTGCCTGAGGGCGGCGTCGTCCATATCGGGACCATATGCGCCCGACGGGGGGTATCGTCAGGCCGTGGCGAGCCACGCACTCACACCGGAGCAGGCAGCTCCCAACCTCCGTCGCTGGAACATCGCGCTGGCGATCCTGCATGCGGCGCAGGGCGTGGCGATCCTCCTGCTCTCCAACGGCTTCACGCTCGGCGTGACGATCCCGTACATGGTGGGGCCACCCGGCAGTCCGATCCTCGGCACCGAGCCCGTGTGGCAGGTGCCCATTGCCACCCTCGTGGCGGTGTTCCTGTTCCTCGCCGCGGCTGATCACCTGCTGTGCGCGCTTCCCGGCATCGATCGCTGGTACATCGGCAACCTGCGGCGCGGCACCAACCCGCTCCGGTGGTGGGAGTACTCCGTGAGCGCGTCGCTGATGATCGTGCTCATCGGCCTCATCAGCAGCGTCGACCAGTTGACGGCGCTCATCGCGATCTTCGGCGCCAACGTGGGGATGATCCTTTTCGGCCTCGCGATGGAGCGGACGAACCCCGCCGGCACCGAGCGCGTGGACTGGCGCCCGTTCATCTACGGCTGCGTGGTGGGTGTGTTCCCATGGATCGCCATCGGCCTGGTGCTCGTGCGCGCCCAGCTCGACGCCGGAGTGCCCGCCGCCATCTGGGCCATCTACATCTCGCTGTTCGTCCTGTTCTTCACCTTCGCCCTCAACATGTGGCTGCACTACGCGCGCAAGGGCCGCTGGGCGAACATCGTGAGCTACGAGAAGACCTATCTCGTGCTCTCGCTCGTGGCGAAGTCACTGCTCGCATGGCAGGTCTTCGCCTCCGCCCTGGCCGGATGATCGCCTGGCTCATGCCGTCGGACGCCGACCCGGCGCACTACCGGGTGCCGGTGATCGTGGCGGCGCTGTTCGTGCTGATCCCCTCCGCGATGGTTCCCGTGATGGGCTTCGGGGCCATCGCGACGTCGTCGCACGGAGCGGGGTGGATGGTTATCGCCGGCCTTCTCGCGGCGCTCGGCACCATCGGCACTCTGGCGATCCTGGCCGCCATCCCCGCCGCGGCGGCCCTTATGCGCCCGCCGGTGCCGGCCCTGCTGGTGGCCGGCGGCACCACCCTGGCGCTGATCGCGGGCATCCTCCTCGTGCCCGTGCTGATGGCGGGCCTGGCCATGTGACGAGCGCTCGCCGCGGGGTGTGCCACGGGCCCCGGATGGCCCGTATTCGCTTGCTTTTTGCGCAATACTGACGCCATGCCCGCCCCCCTGCGCATCCGCGCACGCGCTACGGCCTCGCTGGCGCGCTTCGGCGTGGTCCTTCTCGCCTGCCTCGCGGTCTTCGCGGCGGGCGTATCCCAGGCCGCGGCGGTCGTTCCCGTCGTCAACTCCTTCGCACCGACGGCGTCTGCGACGAGCGGCACATCCCTGTCGTTCAACCTCGTGTTCAACACATCGGTCACGGGGCTCACCACGGGCGACTTCTCGCTGGGCGGGTCGGCATCGGGGTGGGCCATCTCGGGCCTCACTGGCTCGGGTGCCACCTATGTACTCACGGTCGACGGCACGTCCGGTGGAGAGGGAACCGTCACGCCCACGCTGGCCGCGAATTCGGTCACCGACTCCACCAGCACCCTCGGCCCCACTGCATCGCGCGCGGCCACGTCGGCCACGGTTGACCGCACTGCCCCGACCGCCACCGCGCTCACGGCGCCGTCGGGGATACGCCGCACCACGACCCTCGCCTATACGGCCACCTTCAGCGAGTCGGTCACCGGCCTCGCGGCGGATGACTTCACCGTGGGCGGCACCAGCCGGCAGAACCTCGGGGTCGGAGCCGGATGGACCGTGCAGTCGGTATCCGGCTCGGGCAGCAGCTACACGATCACGCTCACGGGCGGCTCCACGCCCACCTCCGGAACCATCACACTCGCGATGCGCTCAGGGGCCGTGGCCGATGCGGCGGGCAATAGCGGCCCGGCTTCCTCGTTGGATGCCGACCCCGTCACCACCGAGTACGAGATCACCAACACCGCCCTTCCGACCACCAGCGGCCAGACGAAGGTCGGATCGCGCCTTGCCTCCACCGAGGGCTCCTGGACATACGGGCCCACCTCCTGGGCGGTGGCCTACCGCTGGCAGGTATCGGATGACGGGTCGACCGGCTGGAGCGACATCGCCACCTCGGCGACCTCGAGCACCTTCACCATCACCCAGGCGCAGCTGTGGAAGTACCTGCGGGTGAAGGTGACCGCCTCCAACGCCTGGAACACCGGGGCGGGTGCGGTGGTCGTCCACTCGGCGCCCACCGCGCGCATCGGCCCGGGCGATGTGCTGCTTGCCCCCGCCTATGCATGGGGCGGCGCGGCCAACGTCATCCCGTGGTGGATCACCCCCGCGGGCGGGCTCACCCAGAACGGAACGGGCGTCACCTCCAACTGGGGCGCCTCGCAGGGGGTCGCGGCAAGCCCCGACGGGCGCTTCGCCTACCTGTTCTACGACACCTCCATGATCCGCCAGATGCGGGTGAGCCAGGCCGGTGACCTCACCTGGGTGCGTGACATCACCGGCACCACCAGCGGCTGCCGGCAGATGGTGTTCAGCCCATCGGGGCGCTTTGCCTACACCACCTGCAGTGGCTACGTGCAGGCCTACGCGGTGGCCACCGACGGAGGGCTCACCGCCACCGGCAGCCTCCTGTACTTCGGCACCTCCTTCGGCCTTGCGATCACCCCTGACGGGAGCGCCCTCTACGCGTCGGATACCGGCAGCTCGAACATCCGCCGCTACACGGTGAGCCCCACCACCGGCCAGCTGACATCCCAGGGCACCACCACCGTCGGCTCCGCCCCGCGCGATATCGCCATCACCCCCGATGGGCGCTTCCTCTACGTGGCGGTGTCGGGTTCGAACCACATCTACCAGCTGGCGATCGGATCCGGCGGGGCGCTCACCGCCCTTCCCACGGCAACGATCTCCACCAACGCCGCGCCCTCGGGCCTGGTGATGAGCCCGGATGGGGCGTACCTGTTCATGTCGCGCGATGCGGCGACCACCTCAGCGGCCATCGAGCGCTATTCGGTCAATGCCTCGAGCGGGCAGCTGAGCTACCTCGGCAACATCTCCGCCCAGGGCAACAACAGCCGCCACATCGCCATCGCCCCGGCGGGCGATGGGCTGTTCGCCGCGGCGTATTCGGGCAGCCTCATCAGCCAGTTCGCCATCGGCGCAGGAGGTGCGCTCACCTCGGCCTCCTCCATCTCGACGAGCGCCCAGCCGACCCGCATGGCCACCATCCGCCCGCGCCTTGCGGTGGATGCCTTCACCGCGCCCACCACCCCGCGGCGCGATTCGACCATGGCCTACACGCTCACCTTCACGCGCGATGTGAGCGGCCTTGCCCCCTCGGACTTCACCCTGGGGGGCACCGCCACCGGCTTCGAGGTGAGCGCGGTATCCGGATCGGCAGCCGGGCCCTACACCATCACCGTCTCGCCCCAGCAGGGGGTGAGCCCCACCGAGGGCACCATCACCATCACCCTCGCCGATGACGCGGTCACCGATCTCATGGGAGATGCCGGCCCGAAGGCATCCCAGGGCGCGCTGACGACCGCCGAGACCACCGTCACCTACGACACCACCCCGGCGGAGGTCGCCTCCTTCACCCTGAACGGCACCGGCACCCCCAGGCGCACCACCACCCTCAGCTACGCGCTCACCTTCAACGGCACCGTCACCGGCCTGGCGGCGGATGACTTCACCGTGGGCGGCACCAGCCGGCAGGGCCTCGGGCTGGGTGCGGCCTGGAGCGTGAGCGCGGTATCCGGATCGGGAGCCGGGCCCTACACCATCACCCTCACCGGTGGATCGACCCCCTCGACGGGCACCGTCACCCTGAGGCTCAACGCCTCACGGGTGATCGACCCGGCCACCAACCCCAGCCCGCCGAGCGCCTCGGATGCGCCGGTTGCCACCACCGAGTACGAGATCACCAACACCGCCCTTCCGACCACCAGCGGCCAGACGAAGGTCGGATCGCGCCTTGCCTCCACCGAGGGCTCCTGGACATACGGGCCCACCTCCTGGGCGGTGGCCTAC
>JBIIJJ010000218.1:0-3105 GCA_044233875.1 Miltoncostaeaceae bacterium
CGGCCAGGGGGCCACGGTCGCCCCGCCGACACGTGTGGCCTCAGTGGGTCAGCCGGCCGCGGCGCGCACCACGCGTACCGGGGCCATCATCCCGTTGTCCTCGTGGAAGAGGATGTGGCAGTGGAAGACGAACCGACCGGTGAAGTCCGTGAACTTCTGTCGGATGACCACCGTGCCCGGGACGCCGTTCTCCATCGGGGGAATGGGCACGGTGTCGCGGTACTCCACACCGCGCACGGGCTTACCGTTGATGGACACGACCTGGAACGGCTGCACGTGGATGTGAAATGGGTGGTACTCGTCGGTGACATTGGTGAGGGTCCACTCCTCGACGGTGCCCAGCTTCATCGAGAAGAGGTTCCTGCTCCCCCACTGGTCGTAGTTCATGCCGTTGATCATGAAGTTCTTGGCGGTGCTGCCGGGAAGCGGCGGCCCTGCGGAGAACTCGACGTTCCGGCTGTTGTGAACCGCTTCGCGCCGTAGGTCCGGCATGGTGGGCTTCATGACCGGCAGCGCGGAACCCGTGACCGGGGCTCCGCCCACGCGCGCGGTGAACAGGTTGAAGCGCGGTACGGCCTGCAGGCCCGACCCCCAGGGCACGGTCGCCACGGTGAGATCCCCCGGCGACGAGGCACGCACGAGGATGGCGCGGCGGCCGGCCGGGGGTATGAGCATGTCGCTCACGGGGACCGGGCGGCTGGTGGGGTTGCCATCGGTGGAGATGAGCCATGCCTTCATGCCGGTGGGGATCGCCACCCGCGCGAAGACGTTGGCCTGCACGTTGGTCAGGCGCCACCGCTGGATCTCCCCCGGGCGCATCGCCACCACCGGCTCCAGCTGGCCGTTCACGTACATGGCGGGACGCGCGCTCGATGGCTGACCCGGCTTCACCACCTGGCCACCGTCCACCCTGAACGACTGGATGATCATCTGGCGCGTGCGATAGCGGTCGAGTGCCCGCTCCGCGGCGGTGTTGGCCCGCACATCGATGATGCCGGCCATGCCCATGGCCAACTGCTCGGCGCTGAACATGTGCCGGTGCGGGTGGTACCAGTACTCGCCCGGGATGTGGTCCTCGGGGATGTCGTACTTGTTGGTGAACGTGGCCCCGCTCGGGGTGTCCACGAAGATGTTGTCGGCCTGCTTCCGGGGTGACACATGCAGGCCGTGCGTGTGCAGGTTGGTGGGCTGCGCGGGGAGATTGTTCCGGTTGGTGATCTGCAGGTGGTCACCCTGGAACACCTCGAGCGTGGGGCCCGGAGCCATGGAGTCGTAGGCCCACGTGGCCACCTTGCGGCCCCCGAGGCTCACGATGGACGAGCGGGCGTCGATCGTCACCGCCAGGCGCCCGTTGCGCGACTTCAGCACCGGAGGCTCCACCAGCGGCTGGCCCGTGATGGGATCTCCCCCCAGGGAGCCCTGTGAGGCGGCAATCGGCAGCCCCACGGCCAAGGTGCCGGCGGCCACGGCCGGCACCATCACCATCGCGGCGATTACACGCTTCCTGATCGATGCTCCCAGCACGAATCGAACTCTTGCGACAACGGGGTTGGGGAACCCTGCGCTCTGCCGCCTGAGCTACGGGGGCGAAGTGCCTGCGATGGGAATGTAGCGCCCGGGTCCCGCGCCACGTGATGCAGAGGGGCGCTCCCCTACCCGGTGACCGGCACGCGTCCTGCCGGGCGCACCGGGCGCTTCGGCAGCAGGCCGTTGGAGCTGGTGCTCGCCATCGCGCCGGCCGTGTCGGTGACGGTGGTGACCAGGGTGTACCTGATCGCCCCGGAGCGAAGCTCGTTGGTGACCGAGCGTCCCATGACGCACGTGAGGGAGAAGGTGCCAGCCCCATTGACGGTGCGCCTGGCGGAGCACAGCGTCTGCTTCTTGCCACCACGCCGCACGGCCCTCTGGGTGATCGTGCCCGCCTGGCTCACCGCGACGGAGCTCTTGAGCGTGATCGTCGACCTCCCGGTCGTGCGAGTGGTCTTCTTCACCGTGACCGTCGGACCCACGGCCGGGGCGGGCGCGCCGGCCACGGAGAACGCGGCGCTCACGCTGGTCGGCGCGCTCACCTGCAGCCTGCATGAGGGCGAGGTGCCCGCGCATGCGTCCCCCCATCCGGCGAATGCGGACCCTGCAGCCGGGGCGGCGCTCAGGGTGACGCTCGAGCCGATGGGGAAGTAGGCGGCGCAGGTGGTGCCACATGAGATGCCCGCAGGTGAGGAGGTCACCGTGCCGGAACCCGCTCCGGTGCGGCTCACGCTCAGGCGCGCGAGCGTCGGCGCGCCGGTGGAGGCCTGGACGATGTAGGAGGGCCCGACGCGGTACCACGTGACCGTCGGGGTGCCATCCGGGCCGACCGCCACCTGGGGCTCGTAGGAGTTCTGCCCTGTCGCCGAGAGGTCCGCCACGGTGCCGAAGTCAGTCGATCCCGCAGGACGGGTTCGGGCCTGGATGATGTACGCGCTGCCGTCGGAGCGACTCCAGGTGACCGTCGTGGCGCCGTCAGGCCCGATCGCGACCTGGGAGTCGAAGGCATCCCGCCCCGCCGCCGAGAGGTCGACCGGGGTGCCGAAGGTCGACGACCCCGCGGGTCGGGTTGCGGCCTGGATGATGTACTTGGTGCCGTCGGAGCGATACCAGGTGACCGTGGTCGCGCCATCGGAACCCACCGCCACCTGTGGAACGAAAGCGCTCTGCCCCGTGGCCGACAGGTCGACCGGCGTGCCGAAGGTTGACGAGCCCGCGGGTCGGGTTGCGGCCTGGATGATGCTGTCGGTGCCGTTGTTGCGGCGCCAGGTGACCGTGGTCGCGCCGTCGGGGCCAACCGCCACCTGTGGAACGACAGCGTTCTGCCCCGTCGCCGACAGGTCCACCGGGGTGCTGAAGGTCGACGACCCCGCGGGGCGGGTGGCGGCCTGGATGATGGTGTTGGTGCCGTTGGAGCGACTCCACACAACCGTCGTCGCACCGTCGGGGCCAACTGCGATCTGCGGTGCATCGGCGTTCTGCCCCGTGGCCGAGAGGTTGACCGGGGTGCCGAAGGTCGACGACCCCGCGGGGCGGGTGGCGGCCTGGATGATGTCGTTGGTGCCGTTGGAGCGGCGC
>JBIIJJ010000030.1:0-12458 GCA_044233875.1 Miltoncostaeaceae bacterium
AGAGGGCCGCGTTGCGGCCGGCCTCGAGCGATGAGGCGAACAGCTTGTCGGTGAACGAGTTCACCTGCTGCAGGATCGACGCGGCGGCCACGGGGATGGCCAGCACGCCCACCGACGACAGCCGTGGGTGGGTGAGGCCCAGGCGCAGCCCGCCCCCGGCGCGCGACTCGCGGATGAACTGCGGAAGCTGCAGCAGCACCTGCAGCAGGGCGCCGAGCGCCACGCCCCAGGCGGCCGCGTTGATGCCCAGGCTGCCGGCGCCCAGGATGACGCCCACCAGGATTCCCGCGTTGAAGGCCACGCCCACCGCGGCCGGGCCGGCGAAGCGGCCATGCACCTGGAGGATCGCCGTGAACAGCGCGGAGAAGCCCTGCAGCATCAGCGCGGGGGCCATGATGCGCAGCAGCTGCTCCATGATGGCCGTGCGCTCCGGGCCCATGTCGAAGAACCAGGCCGGGAACTCCGGCACGAGCGCCACGATGCTCGTGAGCACGATCAACACGATGCCGATCCACCCGGCGATCGCCCACAGAAGTGCCCAGGCGCTCTGCGCGCCATCGCGTTCGCGCTCCTGCTGGAACACCGGGATCATCAGCGTGGTGAGCACGTAGAGCAGCACCGCCGCCACGGTGTTCACCACGAACAGGGCGTTGACCAGCGCGTCGGTGGCCGCGGTGGCGCCGTACACGCCCGCGAGGACGATCTCGCGCACGAACCCCAGCAGGCGCGAGACGATTCCGAAGAGCGCGACGACGGCGGCCGCGCGCGCGACCTGCCGGATGCTCATCTCGCGGGCTTCATCCCATACAGGGTGCGCACGCCCGTGATCACCAGCATGCCGTCAATGCCCACCGCGGGCGTGTACCGGCCGTCCGGGAACGTGAACACCCTGCGACCGGTCTTCGCGTTCAGCGCGAATGTGCGGCCATCGCGCGGGGTGCGGGCGATGGTGGAGAACCACACCAGGTCACCGATGACGGTGGCCGACCCCGCGATGCGCTCGCCCGCGTCGAAGGTCCATCGCACGCCGCCGGTGACGGCGTCGAGGGCATAGAGCTTCTTGTCGTAGGACCCCACGTACACCGTGCGGTCGCTCACCGCGGGGCTCGAGTAGGCCCAGTCGCCCACCACGCGCACCCAGGCCACGGAGCCGTCGCGGGAGTTCAGCGCGATGATGCGCCGGTTGACGTTGCTGGCATAGATGCGCCCGTACGCCACGGCGGGGTTGGCGTAGAAGGTGCCCGCGCCCGCGAGCAGCCGTCCGGGGCTCGTGGTGCGCCACCTGATGCGACCGGTGCGCGCCGAGAACGACGTGATGCGCCCGCCGTAGTCGCCCACGACCACCTGCCTGCCGGAGCGGGCCAGGCTCGACTTGACCTCACCGGTGGCGCGGGCTGTCCAGATCAGCTTGCCCGTGCGGGTGTCCATGCACAGGATCAGGCCGCCGAGGGTGCCCACGTACGCGCGGTTGCCGATGACCAGCGGCGACGACTCCGTGGAGGCGCCCACGTCGCGACGCCAGGCGATCCGGGACGTCTTCTGGTCCATGGCCTCGACGTAGCCGTTGATCGTGGTGAACAGCGCCAGGTCACCCGCGATCGCGGGTGACGCCGCGGAGCGCCCCGTGAGCTTGCGGCTCCACAGCACGCGGCCGGTATCCACGTCGACGGCGAATGCCTTGCGCTTGTTGGTGCCCACGAAGGCCCGGCCCTCGTTGATGACCGGGGGGAACTCCAGCAGCGAGCCGAGGTCGCGCTTCCACACCCTGCGGTAGGGGGGCGGCAGCTGCAGCGTGGGATTGGCCCGCGTGCGCTCGGCGTCGTAGCCGTACTCGGGCCAGCGGTTGCTGCCCAGGTCGCCCGCCGGTGCCTGCGCGGCCTCGAATCCCTGTGCGCTGCCCAGCTGGTCGCCGTCATCGAGGCCTCCGCTGAGCAGCAGGTACCCCACCAGCACGATGGCGACGGCGATGAGCGCACCGGAGATGGTCCAGGCGACCGACTTCTCTGAGCGCGGGATGAGGCTCATGGCCCGGCCGGGCTAGGCGGGTCGGGAGCCACGCCGGATGCCCCCGCTGGTGGCCAGCGCGATGACGATGCCGACGAGGAATCCGATGACCGCGCCGATCACCGTGGTGCGCACGCGGTTGGAGGTGCTGGCGGACGACGCCGCGCCCTTGGCCAGCGTGACGATGGAGGGAGCCTCGATCTGCTGCACCCGCGCCAGCTGCAGCTCGGATGTGGAGAGCACCTCACGCAGGTCCGTGAGCTGGTTGAGGTTCTCCGGCGTGGGCTGCCTGGAGATTGCCGCCTGCAGGCGCACCTGCTCCGCCCTCAGCCTGCGCACCTGCTGCTGCAGCGTGGTGCTCACGGTCTCGTAGCCGCTGCTGGCATTGCCCAGCGCGGCCTCCGCATAGGCGTTGGCCAGCCGGATGGCGGCGTCCTTCTCGGCCATCGTGGCCGAAATGGTTGCGATGGCCGGCTGGTTGGTGGTGACCGTGCCCGGCGCGCGCGGAACGGCGACGTCGGTCTTCGACCTGACCGTGGACGGGGTGAGGCCCGTGGCCTCTGCCACGGCGTCCACCACGGTGTCGCCCTGCAGGATCGTGGCCGCGGTGAGCGGGTTGGTGCCGGGCGTCGAGGCCAGGTTGCCCATCATGGTGGTGGCCTGGCCCAGGTACACCTTGCTGCTCGCGGTGTAGGTGGTGCTCGACGTGAAGGTGATGGCGAACGCCACGAGCGTGGCCACCACCGTGGTGGCCACGACGATCCACTTTCCGCGCCAGATGGCGCCCCACACATCGCCGATCGTGATCTCGCGATCAGATGCCACCGGTCACCGCCTCTCCGCGGCCGTCCATCGCCCTCAGCCCGTCCCCGTCGCGGACGAGGATGTGCTCCGACAGGAAGCGTGTCATCACCACGCCCGTCCTGTGTGTTCCCAGTCGGGGCGCGACGTCCTCCCCAGCGGCCATGGCCAGGATGAGGAACGGGTAGTCGCCCCCGGCCGCCAGCGGCAGCGGGAATCCGCCCCCGAAGCGGGTGTTGATGTCGGTCACCCCGAGGATGTGACCGTCCTGCCGGAAGCACTGGATGGTGCAGGGGCCCACGAGCCCGAGGCCCTCGATGACCGCGGCGCCCAGCTCCACCAGCTGCGGGTCGTCGAGCGTCTCGCCCTTGATCTGCTCGCCGCCCTTGCTCTGGTACATGGCGCGGGGGATCGCCGCGATGGCGCGCGCATCGAGCGAGGCCAGGCAGTCGATGCTGAACTCCTCGCCGGGCAGCGCCTGCTGCAGCACGCTGGCCACCGGGGTGCGCGACAGGAAGAAGTCGAGCTCCTCGAGGTCGTCGCACCGGTGGATCCACCGTCCGGCGAATCCGATGCGTGGCTTGATCATCATGGGGAAGGGCAGCGAGGTGCGATCGGTGCCGTCCACCGGCCACGTGGGGGGCGAGGGCAGGCCGACGGCCTCGAGCGCCTCGTGGCACAGCCACTTGTCCTGGCATGCGGAGGCCACCTGCGGTGATGGCAGGAACACCCGCCCACCCGCATCGGCGACGAGCGGCGCAGCCTCGGCCAGCACTACGGGGTCGAGGTCGGTGAGGGGCAGCACGGCGCCGATGCCCTCGCGGGCCACCACGTCGGCGACCGCCGCGCCGTAGCCGGGGTCGTCCACCGCGGGAAGCTCCACCACCAGGTCGGCCGAGAAGAGCGACGGGGAGAGCGGGTCGAGGTCGCTCACGATCACGCGGCCGCCCTCGCTCCGGCGGTCGAGCGCGTCGCGGAAGGCGCGCACGATGTCGGCGCGCTGGCCGGCGCAGGTGAGCAGCACCGAGGGGTTGTCAGCCACCAGTCCTCCCCGCCAGGTCGAAGCCGCCCTGCTCGCCCCGGTACTGGTCCTCGCCCCGCAGCACCACCCGCACGGTCTCGGCGATGATGCGCAGGTCGAGCGCCATGGACCAGCCGTCCACGTATTCCACGTCGATGGCGATGCGCTCCGACCACGGGATGGCCGCGCGCCCGCGCACCTGCGCCAGGCCCGTCAGCCCCGGGCGGGCCAGCAGGCGCCTTCGCTGCACGGCGTCGTAGTGCTCGATCTGCGCCGGCACCGTGGGCCGTGGCCCCACGATGCTCATCTCGCCGCGGATCACGTTGATGAGCTGGGGAAGTTCGTCGAGCGAGAGCCGCCGCAGCACCCGCCCCGCCCGCGTGATGCGGTCGTCGTCGGCGGTCACCTTGAGGCCGGCGCCCTTGCCCTCGGCCCCGTCCACCATGGAACGGAACTTGAGGCAGGTGAACGGCCGGCCGAACGCGCCCGCGCGGCGCTGCCGGAAGATCGCGGGTCCGGGTGAGTCGATGCGCACCCACGCCGCGATGCCCGCCATGACGGGCGCGAGGATGATGGTCGCGGGGATCGCGACGGCGAGGTCGAACGCGCGCTTGGCGGTGCCGCCGACCTCGGTTTCGGGCACGGAATGCTGCACGTCCGCACCACGGTACCGGACCCGCATGACCCCGGGCATCAGCGGCCACCCGCGGCGAGGTCGTCCACCAGCGACACGAACCGCGCCGCCAGGGTCCTGCGGTCGTAGTGCTCGAGGGCGTATTCGCGGCCCTTCTCCGCGCGCGCACGCGCATCGGCGCGACCAGCGGCCGCCGTGCGGATGGCATCTGCCATGGCACGCGGGTCCTCCGGGGGCACGTTCCAGCCGCAGTGCGCGCGGTCCACGAGGCGGGTGAGCTCACCGGTGGGCGCCGAGGCCAGGATCGGCCGCGCGGCACCGAGGTAGTCGAACACCTTGTTGGGCAGCGCCCCCGCGAACAGCTCGCGGTCCTGGTACGGCAGCAGGCAGAGGTCGGCGCGCGCCAGGTAGGCGGGAACCTGGCGCTTGGGCACCGGGTCGACGAACGTCACGTTCGTGAGCCCCATGTCGGTGGCCTGCTGCACCAGCGCGGGCTTGCGGTCACCACCGCCCACCAGCACCACCCGAATGCCCGGGTCGTCGCGGAGCAGGTCGGCCGCCCCGAGCACGGTCTCGAGCGAGGAGTAGGTGCCGTGCGCTCCCACGAACATGGCCACGAAGGCGTCGTCGGGCACGGGGAGGTCGATGTCGTCGGTGACGGCGGGCACCACGTCGAGGTCGACGCCGTTGGTGATGAGGCTCACCCGGCCCGCGGGCACCACGCCCGACTGCACCACGCCCTCCTCGATGCCCTCGGTGAGCGCCACGATGCGGTCGGCGCGGCGGTAGCAGTAGTGCTCCATGCGCCGCGCCGCGCTGATCACCCGCGGGTTGGTGACCAGCCCCATGGCCACGGCCGAGTCAGGCCACAGGTCGCGCACCTCCAGCAGGAACCGCGAGCGGCGGGCCCGTGCCACGCCGGCCGCGGCCGCCGCGGCGGGCAACGACGGCGACGAGGCCACCACCACGTCGGGGCGCGGCAGCCTGAGCTCGGCGATGAGCGACCACAGGGCGAAGGTGCCGTAGTTCGACAGGCGCGACTTCAGATCGCGCCCGTACCCCGGGGTGGAATAGGTACGCACCACGTCGAGGCCGTCCTCGGTCGACCTGACGATGCGCCGTCCCCGGTACTCCTCGGGGATCGTGCGCTCCTTGTGCTGCACGTACGAGGTGACCACGGTCACCTCGTGGCCCGCCCGGGCGAGGGCACGGCAGTGCTGCCAGTGGCGCACGCCACCCGGCTGGTCGCCGCTCACGAAGTACTGCGACACGTAGAGCACGCGTGCCATCAGGCGAGGATCTCCGAGTAGAAGGTGGTGAGGGCATCGGCCTCGCGCTCGAAGGTGAGCCCGTCGAGGAACGCCCGCCGTCCGGCCTCGCCCATCTCCCGCGCACGCGCGGGGTCGGCCAGCAGCGTGCGGATGGCCTCGGCGTGCGCGGCCGGGTCGTCTGCCGGCACCACGATTCCGCAGCCCGCCGATCGCACCATCGACGCCATGCGCGGCAGGTCGCTGGCCACCACCGGCCGTCCCATGGCCATGGCCTCCACCAGCTTGGTGGGCACCGCCCGGTCGTAGTTGCCGTGGCGCCGCAGGGGTATCCACGCCACGGAGGCCCGCTCGAGCAGGCGGGGCACCTCGGCATGGTCGACCACCCCCAGGTACTCCACGCCCTCGGGAAGGTCGTCGCCCGGGTCACCGGGCCCCGCGAGCAGCAGCCGTGCGCCCGGCACGCCCACCTGGGGAAATGCCTCGAGCATGAGGGGCAGGCCGCGCAGCGGCCCGAGGCCACCCACGTACAGCACGATGCCGCCCTCGGGGTCACCGGCCCCGCCGAACTCCGACTCATACGGGCTGTTGGCCACGCTCACGGCGCGGCAGCCGGCCGCCGCGAACCGCGCGGCGAGGTCCTCATTGGCGGTGACCACTCCCCCCAGCCTGCGGCCGGCCGCCCGTTCGGCACCGGCTGCGATGGCGGCCACGGGCCTGCGCAGCGGACCCGGGATCCACCGCTTGGTGCGGGTGGTCTCGCCCAGGTACTCGTGGGCGTCGTAGATCACGGGCACCCCGGTGGTGCGCTGCAGCCACAGGGCCTGCGGAAGCAGTTCGGGGTCATGCACGTGGTAGGCGTCTGCCGGTATGGCGCTGGCGCGGCGGGCCAGGTGCCACCCGGCCCGGGCCCGGTCCGACCTCTTCACCGGTTCGGCGAGTCCCAGCACCGATGCCTGCGCCCCGGCCTGCGCGAGGGCGCGCACCTCCTTGTGGAAGATGCGCACGTCGCGGGGCCGGTGCACGCTGGTCAGGTGCACCACACGCCGGCCGTCGAGCCTCGAGCCCTCCGGGCGGGCCGGGGGCGATATGGGGCCCATCGTGGCCCCCCGCTCCTGGAGGTCGTCGAGGAGGTCCTCCCACAGGCGGTCGTATCCCGGCGCGCGCTCGTCGGCGAGGTAGGTGTTGTGCCACAGCAGCGCGACCGCGCCGCCGAACCGTCGCACCACGTCGAGCACCTCGAGTGCGCGAGAGCGCGCCTCATCGGCGGTGAGGCCCAGGTGCGAGTGCAGCGTGGTGTCCATGACGGCCAGGGGCACGAGGGTGATGGTGGATTCACGCTCCTCACCCACGATCCATGGGTGGAATGGCCTCGCATAGCCCGCGGCGAAGCCCGGCCGCTCGCTGAAGCCCAGGCTGGCGTCGTACGCGAGCCCCGCGCGCTCCACCCGCACCGGGGTGTCGTGGTAGCGGAACCGCAGGTAGTGGAAGCGCACGCCGCGCACCTCACCGGCCTCGCCCCGCAGCACCGCCACCTCGTGGTCGAGGGCCTGCTGCGACTCACTCGACGCGAACGCGCCGTGCAGCGCCACCTCTGACCCCGCCGCATGCACCGCCGCCGCCAGGTCGCGGCGCTCGCGCTCGTAGGTGCGGCGCGGCGTGCCGTCGAGCCTGTGCTGGTTGTGCCCGATCAGGAACACCGTGGCGCGAAGGCCGCGCCGCCAGGTGGTCTCGAGCAGGTCGGGGATGTTGTCCCAGGGGTCGTGGCCCGCGAGATCGCGCACCGCGCGGTGGCGGCGGCGCTTCACCGACCTGGCGATGCCCCGGCGCGTGCGCTTGCGGATGCGGTCGATGTCGTGGGTGAGGAACACCGTCCAGTCGTCCGGTGCGGGCAGCCCGAGCGCCTCGCGCAGGGCCGCCAGGTGGCCCTCCACCGCAGGGTCCTGGATGTCCAGCCCCTCCATCACGGAGAACGCGCTGCGCGCGAAGGGCAGCCGGCCGAAGCGGTCGCGGTCGGCCACGCGGTACTCGTCCCACCGGGCCAGCAGGTAGAAGGCGCTGGCCACGATGTCGCCGGGAATCGCCCGGTCGGGCGCGCACGGCGGGAACAGCAGGGTGAGGCCCTGCGCGCGGTGCACGGCGTCGCCGGGGAAGGCCTCCTGCCCCTCGAAGAACGCCTGGGCATCTGCCTGCAGGGGAATCCACACGCCCTCGGCCGGCGCCTCGGGCGCGTACACGATGTCTGCGGTGCCATCGGTGAACACGGCGTCGCAGCCGAGATCCCGCGCCCAGGTGCGAAGCACCCACTGGGCGCGTGGCAGGAACGCCGGGCGGCAGCCCTCGATACGGATTGCGATGGAGCGGCTCATGAGGCCCTCCGCCTGGCCATGCGACCCACCTGCACCAGTCCGGGCAGCGGGTCGGTGATGGACATCACGCCGTCCACCACGGGCGGTCGCAGGGTCTGCGCGGCGGCCTTCCTGCCCCAGCGCCCGCGGCGCACCTCGCCTGCGGTGGCGGCGAGGTGCCGTGCCGAGAGCACCCAGCGCACG
This sequence comes from Miltoncostaeaceae bacterium, assembly GCA_044233875.1. Lineage (GTDB taxonomy): Bacteria > Actinomycetota > Thermoleophilia > Miltoncostaeales > Miltoncostaeaceae > SYFI01. Next base: position 8,281 of record JBIIJJ010000030.1, read on the forward strand.
TCGCTGCGGTGCCCCTCGGGCCATGTGCGGGGCTGCCCGATGGCGTCGAGGTATGCGGCCAGCGGCAGGTTCACGCCCACCTCGGTGGCCAGTGAGATCCACAGCCACGACCGGGGGTTGACCTCGATGAGATAGTCGCGGCCATCGCGCGGGTCGCGCTTGACCTCCACCTGGGATATGCCGTGGAAGCCGATCTCGTCGAGCAGCGCATGCCCGCGGGCGGCCAGGCCGGGGTCCCACCAGGCCTCGGCTGCCCGGGCCGTGCCGAACCGCGGGGGCCACTGGCGCAGCTTGCGCCCGGTGAACGATGCGCACGGGATGCCCGCGGCGTCGCGGTAGGAACCCAGGGTCCACAGGGTGTCGTCGCCACCGGGGATGACCTCCGACACCTGCGGCATGTGCTCCGCGGCGCGATCCCACTGGCTCATGAGCTCCTCTGTGTCTGCCGCCTCCAGCACCTGGCGCCCGAACCGGCGCTTGAAGCCCACGGCGTCCACCCGTGGCTTGAGCACCACGGGGAACCTCATGTCACCTGCCGCCGCACGCACGTCGTCGAGCCCTTCCGGGTCGATTGTCTGGGGCACGGGGAACCCGATGCGCCGCGCCGCCGCGTGCTGGCTGGCCTTGTCGATATAGGGCCGCAGGCGATCCCAGGGCGTCCACGGCATGTCGAACCACTCCGAGAGGCGCTGCTCATGGGGCCCGATGGCCTCGATGGCCTCGTCGTGGGTGGGGAACAGCACGCCGCGCGTGGCCAGCGAGCGCCCGAGCACCTCGAGTTCCGAGATGAAGCCGTCCGGGTCGGCCACCGGATCGGGCAGCACGGCTTCCTTGCTGTAGCGCGAGCGCAGGCCCATGGCGCGCGGGTCGTGATCGGTGGCCATCACGGGCACGCCCTCGCGGGCGAGCGACCGGATGATGCCCAGTGCGTTGGGCCCGGATGCCTGCAGCACCACGGCGAGAGGGGCGCCGGTCGCGCTCACCCGGTGGTCACCGCGGCGTAGACGTCCTCCATGCGCCGTGCATTGGCGGCCCACGTGTAGTCGGCCTCGGAGCGGCGCAGGGCCTCGGCGCCCATGGTGGCGCGCAGCACCGGGTCGTCGAGCACGCGCCCGAGGGCGGCAGCCAGCCCCTGGGCGTCGTGGGGCTGCACCAGCAGGCCCGTGGCGGGGTCATCGACGATCTCCGGGGTTCCGTCCACGGCCGTGGCCACCACGGGCAGCCCGCAGGCCATGGCTTCGCACACCACCGTGGGAAGGCCCTCCGACAGCGACGGCAGCACGAAGACGTCGCCCGTGCTCATCACCCACCCCACGTCGTCATGCGGCACCTTGCCGAGCCAGGTGATGCGGTCGGCCACACCCAGCTCGGCCGCCCGCTCCTCCAGGCCCTCCCGCATGCCGCCGATTCCGGCCATCACCAGGCGCGGCGCCCCTCCCTCGCGAGCCGAGAGGATGCCCATGGCCTCGATGAGGGTGTCCACGCCCTTGCGTGGCACGAGCTTGCCCACGTACGAGATGACGGGGCCGTCCTCGGGAATGCCGATGCGCCGCCGTGCCACGCCGGCTTCGCGCGGCAGGAACACCTCGGCGTCCGCGCCGTTGGGCACGACCACGATGGGGCGCCGCGGGCGCGCGATGGCATCGGCGGCGTCGCCGATGGCGCGGCTCACCGTGACCACGGCATCGAGGGTCTGGATGGCCTCGGCAACCCGCATGCGCGACCTGCGGCCCTGGGCGGGCACGTCGAGCACGTCGGCGCGATGAGCGGTGCCCACGGAGGGAATTCCCAGCTCATGGCCGATGCGGGCGGCCGCCCAGCCGTCCGGCACCATCATGTGCGCGTGGATGACGTCGATTGGCCACTCGGCGTGCATCCGGCGCACGGTCCTGCGGATGCCCAGCAGGAAGGCATCTGAGTTGCGGTGCCCGAGGCGCGCTCCCGGAAGCGTGAGCTTGCGGGGATAGTTGACGATCACGTCGTCCACGGTGTCCTGGGGCACCACGTCGCGGTACGACGACCAGCGGCCAAGACCCGGCGGTGCCCACCCCTTGGGCGACACCACGCGCACGTCGTGGCCGCGGGCCCGCAGGGCCTTCACCTGCTCGTGCACGAAGATGCCGCCGGTGGGGTTGACCGGGCTGGGGTACATGTGGCTGATCATCAGGATCCTCACGGAATCCTCCCGTCCGGTCCGGTGCGTCGCGCGAGCACGATCGTGGTGAGGCACAGCCCGAAGGTGATCCACATCGGCGCGAAGTGGATTGCCGTCGATGGGCCGAGGCTGCCCATGAGGAAGCCAAGCAGGGCGAGCGAGCCGGCCAGGCCCATGTAGCGGAGCCATGGGTCGTGGGTGCGCCGCGCCACCCGCAGGTTGCCCACGAGCATGAACACGTAGAGCGACCCGAAGAGCACCAGGCCGATCACGCCGGTGTCCACCAGCACCTCGAGCGCCCAGTTGTGCAGGTTGGCCACGCCCTCGTACCCCTGCTGCTCGCGCACCACGGTTTCGGCATTGCCCGCGCCCACCCCCACCCCACCGGTGGACACCGCGAGGCCGAGGCCGGTGCCGAGCAGCGACGACCGCACGGCGCCCGAGCCGGACCCGCTCTGCACCTGCGCCTGCAGCGTGCCGAAGTCGAGCTTGGCCACCGCCTGCTCGGGCAGCGGCACGATGCCGGCGCCGAACAGCGACGGGATGATGAGCGCGAACCCCACGGCGGCCACCGCCAGGGCGGCCAGGAATGCCCTGCGCATGGATGGCTGGGTGGCCAGCACCACCAGCATGCCGACCAGGATGATCGCGGTCGCCACGAGGTTGGCCTTGGATCCCGAGAACAGGATGAGCCCGATTGCCACCACCGCGCCGGCGATGCCCAGCACGCGCAGCCGGACATCGCGGCTGATCACCGGCAGCACGAGCAGGTAGGGCAGGGTGAGCGCCAGGTAGGTGGCGAAGTTGTTCTGGTTGCCGAAGAACGAGGTGGCGGCGAAGGCGCCCACCCGCTCGGCCAGCGCGCTGGTGGGAAGGCGCACGCCGGTGGCGATCTCGGCCACGGCAACCAGCACCGAGGCCGCGAACACCACCCCCAGGGCACCGAGGAACCATGCGAGGCGCCGCCTGTTCGACGCCGCCACGGGAATCGCCAGCATCAGGCCGGTCATCATGAAGAGGAAGATCGTCCAGCGCAGGGCGTCCGCGGTGGATGTGGCCCAGAGGGTCGATACCAGAGCCCAGCCAACCCAGCCGGCGGCGATGGCCACCGGCCAGCCGAGGCCGTCGGGCACGGGGAGACCCCGCCCCATCACCAGCCACACGCCGATGCCCACCACGATCAGCGCGGCCACGAACCGGAAGGCGAAGGCCTCCTCCGCACCGGGCACGGCCAGGTTGGGGCCCATGATGGCGGCCACCATGGCCACCAGCACCAGGGCACGCCCGAGGTCGGGCAGCGTCATGCGCCAGAGCAGTGCGGCGCCCAGCATCAGCACGGCGAGCGCCAGCCCCGGGATCGGGGCGACGACCGCGAGCGCGCCGGCGCAGGCGGCGGCGAGCAGGGCGAGGGTCGCGGCGCGGATGCCGGGCCCCCCGGACGCGCCGGACGACCGCATCGGGGCGGGTGCCGACATCGGTGGGGCACGGTAGCAGCCGCCCCCCGAAATCCGTGTTACGCAGGCCCTCCGGCTGCACGACGCAGAACGCCCAGCACCACGTGGGCCTCGTGCGAGAGGGAGTGCTCGAGTGCCGCAGCGCGGCAGGTTTCGGGTGAGGGCGGGGCGTCGACCATGCGGGCGAGGCCCGCGGCGATCGCCCCGGTGTCGTGGGGATCGACAATGGCCCCCGCCAGGCCCTGCGGCACGACCTCCTTCAGGCCGCCGACCGAGGTGCCGACCACGGGCCGCCCGCTGGCCATGGCCTCGAGGGCAGCCACCCCGAGGGGTTCCACCAGGCTCACCTGGGCCACCACGTCGGCGGCGGTCATCCAGTCGGCCACGCCCTCATTGGGCAGCACGCCCGTGCGGATAAGGGCGTCGGCCATTCCCAGCCGATCCGCCTCGGCGTCTATGGCAGCCGCCAGGGGGCCATCCCCCACGAAGGCCAGGCGGGCATCCGGGTGGTCTGCCTCGCGCAGCCGTGCCACGGCACGCATGAGGCCCAGGGGATTCTTGCGCTCCGT
>JBIIJJ010000219.1:0-3100 GCA_044233875.1 Miltoncostaeaceae bacterium
GTCAACCCCGTAGATGAGGGCGGTGCGGCGTGCGGTGCCGCTCTTCCTGCCGCGCGTGGTGAGCAGCAGGGTCGGCACGCCGGGCTGCCAGTGGTGCCCTTCCTTGCCACCCGATTCCACGTAGGTCTTCACGTGGTCGGCCACCCAGCCACCGGTGGGGTCTACCGGGGTCTCGTCGATCAGCGCCATGGTGCATCCCTTCGGTCGTCAGCGCGCCGCATCATGTGCGTGCGCCCGGCGATCCTTGCACGGCCCGACCGGCCGGTGGGTGCGCCACCGGCCGGTTCTGGCGCGTCCGACGTGCTGCCGGGGCTAGTTCCGGGCCTCGCGGGCGTGCTCGATGCCCGCCTTCAGGAGCAGCCACGGAATGACCACGAGCCCGATCAGGCTCACCACCCACACGATGACGGTGGCGAGGAACCACGTGCCGAGGCCCTCGATCTGCAGGCCGCTGGTGAAGAGATCGGCCACCAGCAGGGCGAGGAACGTGGAGATGAGCCCCGAGCCCGCGGCGAGCGGCATGGAGTCGCGCCGGTCGGCTGACGCCATGATGAACGGCAGCAGCAGTGCCTGGGTGATCGCGTACACCACCAGGGCCCAGAGGAACCCGGTCGCGGTGAGTTCGACGCCCGACAGCAGGAGCGCGGCCACGATGATGCCGAGGGCCCCTGCGGCGAGCGAGATGAGAAGTCGTATGAGGAATCGCATGCGCTTCGATTCAACGCGGCGGGGTCATGACCTGTCACGCGGCGGTGCAGGCGGCGGAAAACCGGCCCATCCGGCCAGGTGGGCGGCCGCCTCGCTCAGGATGGCCCGAGCAGCTCCTCGAGGGTCACCGGCTCGAGGCGCTTCTTCTCGAGTGCCCGGAAGATCTTGGGCAAGGCCCTCCCCGTGGCCGGGTAGTTCGCGTGCATCAGGATGATCGCGCCGGGCTTGGCCCAGTAGTCGATGGCATCGAGGATGTACGACTCACTCCGCGGCGATGAGTCGGCCACCGTGCCCGACCACATGATGACCTTGCGGTACCCGCGCGCTCCAGCCGCAGCGTCGATCGACGAGTTGCGGTCGCCATATGGTGGCCTGAACCACGGGCGCCCGGTGAGCTTGAAGGTCTTCTGGATCCAGTCCTCGTTGCGCTGCAGGTCGGCGCCGAATGCCGCGGGACCGATCTGGGTGGAGACACCGTGGCTGTACGTGTGGTTACCGAGCGTGACCTGTCCGTTCTGCACCAGGGCGCGGATGCGCTTTGCCTGGGGCTCCCAGCTGCTGCCGTACACGCCGTTCGGGAAGAGGGTCGCCTTGCCGCCGGTCTTCTCGAGCACGTCGAGGATGCGGTCGACGCAACTGGCGCAGGTGCCGTCGTCGATCGTGAGCGCCACCTTGCGCCCGGCGCTGCGCGGGCCCTCGGTGATGACCCTCCCGGGGCCCGGCACCGGGGGCCGTATGCGTTGGGGTGATTCGTCGGTGCGCACCGCTCTCACGGGCTCCGGGGCCGTGGCCGCTGTCTCCGGTGGGCGATAGGCGGGGGGCTGGGTGGCGGTGGTGGCCTGGGCCACAGGGGCCTCCGTGTTCGAACCCCCTCCCGCGATCATCACCCCGGCAGTGGCGACCACCGCCACGCCCACGACGACGGCCAGCCCGATCCACCGGTTCCGGCGGGTCCGCGCGCGTCGCTCCGCGCGGCGCTTGTTGAGGTCGGGGCGATCCACGGGGCGAGTCTAGGAGGCTCCGGCGGCGTGCCCTCATGATCGGGTTACACCGCGCTCGCAGAGATCGTTACGCTCCCGGCATGACCCCGAAGCAGGCCCGCATAGCGCGTTGGACCTCCGTGGTGGTGCTGGCTGCCGCCGCCTTCGTCGTGATCGCCCTTGGGCAGAGCATGTGGTGGGTGGCGGTGTTCTTCGTGCTGCTGGTCGTGCTGTCGTTCGTGTTCGGCCGATACGAGGCCGGAGATGGCAACGGCCCCGGTGACGTGAGCTAACCGACCTCGCTGAGGTTCACAGCCGTCAGCGCCAGGCGGCGTGGGGGCATGCAGCGCGTGAGGTGGGCAGACAGAGCGGGCACCTCGGCCGCGCCGAAGACGCCCGCCCGCCCAAAATCAGCAGCTGGTGTTGGTCACCGTGCCGTTGGGGCAGGTGGTGCGCTCACCATCACCGGATATCACCTGCACCCGCAGTAGGGGCCTCTTGGCCACTGCCTGCCACCTGCACAGTGCATCATGCGCTGTGCAGGTGAGAGGAAATCAGGGGATCATCTGCGGAAATTCACGAGCGACCGCCGTGCTCTTGGTAGGAGAGGATCGCCGCCCGAATGTGTGGCAAATCTATTGCGAATTCCAGATATAAACGGTGGCCGGCATTCTCAACCATATGTTGAGATCTACGCAAGGGGTGCTGAGTGGTGTGATGGTAATATTAAGAGCGGTGGGGCGAGTGTTCCATGTACCGGACCACTGATTACATGTGTTGCTATACGTCAACTCATCATAATCCATGACCCAAAGATTGGTGCTAATTATACAAGGAATATAGGGTGATGTGATAGTAATATTAAGATTGATACCATATGCATTGTTATTGGTGTACCAGTTGCAGCCGCCGGCATTGTAAACATCGACGAACACCGACGGCGTGTGGACGATCACGCTGGAGGCGGGGAATCGAGATGGGTTCCGCTGAGCCTTTTTCGCGTGCTTCGCAAGCTTGCCCTTCCCCTTGGCATACGTCGCCAGTTGCTCTTCAGGCACCGCGGTCATGGTTGCCTGAAGCTTCGCGGTGCCGGGCGTGGCAGTGGGCGGGATGATCACCGGGGATGTCATCGTCGCGATCAAGGTTTTTTGCTTGCCACCTGAGGTGTAATTGATCGCGACGTTCGGAGGGTCGGTGGCGAAGGTGTTCGTGCCCTTCGCCGACCACAGACCAACGAAGTTCCTCATCGAAAGCGTGCCCGCATCACGAGCTGGCCGGTCGGTGAACCAGATCACCGGCTGCTTTGCCGTACGAATGGGCATGGTGAAGGTGTAGGTGCCGGCTTGGCCCTCGACCGGGGCCATCTGGGCAACTGGGCCTTCGGTAACAAACAGCATTGAGACTTTGCTCTT
>JBIIJJ010000220.1:0-3075 GCA_044233875.1 Miltoncostaeaceae bacterium
CGCAGGCGAGGCGCCGGAATCGCAGCGCTGGCGGCATGCGCCACGGTGCTCGTGGGCGGCGCCGTGGGGGCGTGGGCGCTCATGGGCGGCCAGTCGACCGAGGCCGTGGTTGCAGAGACCCGGCCGCCGCTGCCGCCGGTGCCCACCGCGGGTGGCGAGGTCGTGGGCCGTGATGCGCCCGAGGGTGCGGTGCCCGGTACCAGCCCGGCTGACCGCGTGGCCGCAACGGCAATCGATGGGGCAACGGCCTACGCGGTGCGCGCCGGCGAGGGGCGCACGCCCGAGGGCGTGGCGCGTGCCGTGAGCGCCGAGCTGGCCGACTCCGGCCTGCTGGTGGACCGCCTTGACCTGTCGGGTGACGGCACGATGGCCCTGGCGCATGCGGTGACCGACTTCCTGATGCGCGGCGACACCTGGGCGATCGCGCAGGTGCCCGGTGCGGCGGCGTCCGATCCCGACCGCGTGCTGGTGGTGCGCGGCACCGGTGGAGCGCCCGCACGGGTGGTGGAGGCCCTGTCGGCCGCCCGCCCGGCGTCGGTGCTCGCGCCCGGGTAGTACCCTGACGCCATGTCGCGACGTTCGTTCGAGGATCCCGAGCTCGAGGCCCTCCGCCTCGCCGCGCTCGGACACATCCGCCAGTACGGCGATCCGGTGCTGCGCACGCCCGCCGATCGCATCGAGGTGTTCGACGACGCCCTCGTGGCCGAGGCCCAGGAGATGGTGCGCATCATGGACGAGGGCCGGGGGGTGGGGCTCGCCGCGCCGCAGCTCGGTCGCCTGCGGCGGCTCATCGTGGTGCAGCCGTATGAGGACCAGCCCGCGCACGCACTGGTGAACCCCGAGATCATCAGCCGCAGCGAGGAGGAGGAGGTGGCCATCGAGGGCTGCCTCTCCATCGGCGAGGTGAACGTGGAGGTCTCCCGCGCGCTGGAGATACGCATCCGCGCCCAGGACCTGGGCGGCAATGAGTTCGAGGCCGACGTGGAGGGCTTCGCCGCCCGCGTCATCCAGCACGAGGTGGATCACCTCGACGGCGTGCTCATCCTCGATCGCGCCACCCCCGAGGCCCGCCGCGCTGCGCTCGCGGAGCTTCGCGAGTCGCTGCTCCCGAGCGCGTAGGGCGACGCCGCGATGAGGGTGATGTTCGCGGGCAGCCCCGCGCCGGCGGTGCCCGTGCTCGACGCCCTCCTGGCCTCGCGCCACGAGGTGGCCCTGGTCATCACGCGGGAGGACCGCCCCAAGGGGCGCTCGCGCACGCCGGTTCCCACGCCGGTGGGGGAGGCGGCGGACGCAGCCGGCATACCCACCCTCAAGCCGGCATCCATCAATGCACCGGAGTCGCTCGAGGTCATGCGCGCCTCAGGTGCCGGGGCACTGGTGGTCGCGGCGTTCGGGCAGATACTGCGCGACGACGTGCTGGACGGCTGGCCCTGCATCAACGTGCACTACTCGCTGCTTCCGGCGTACCGCGGCGCCGCCCCGGTGGAGCGGGCGCTCATGGACGGCGCGGAGCAGGTGGGCACCACCATCATGCAGATGGATGCCGGGCTCGACACCGGCCCCATCATCGAGGCCGTGCCGGTGGACCTCACCCGTGACGACGACGCCGGGTCGCTGCTCATGAAGATGGCCGAGGCGTCCGGCCCCGCGCTCGTCCGGGCCCTCGACGCCCTGGAGGCGGGCACGCTCACCGCCACGCCGCAGCCCGACGACGGCGCGTCGCTGGCCGCCAAGATCACCGAGGACGACCGCCCCATCGACCCCCGCCGCACCGCGGTGCAGATTCGCGACCAGGTGCGCGCGCTGTCGCCGTACATCGGGGCCACCCTGGGCATCGACGGCCAGCAGTTCAAGGTGTGGAGGGTCAAGCCCACCAATGCAGCGGCCGTGCCCGGGCTGGTTCGCGACAGCGGACGCATCGTGCTGGGCACGGCGTCGGGTGGGCTCGAGATCGTGGAGCTGCAGCCGCCCGGCAAGGCCCGCATGCATGCCGACGCCTTCCTGAGGGGGTACCGCGGTGAGCTCGCACTCACGTCCTAGGAACCCGCGCGAGCAGCGCGCCGAGGTATCGCCCGCCCGTCGCATCGCGCTGGGCGTGCTGCGGCGCGTGGACGAGGGCGCGTACACCGACCGCGCGCTCACCGCCGAATGCGCGCGCGTGCGCGTTGACCCGCGCGACCGGCAGCAGGCCCAGCGCCTGGCCTTCGGGACCGTTCAGATGCGCCGGCTGCTCGATTGGCTCATCGACGGGTTCACCGAGAAGCCCGATCGCATCGAGCCGGGGGTGCGCGACGTGCTCCGCATGGGCGCGTACGAGATCATCGCGTCCGACGGCACTCCCGACTGGGCGGCCGTCGACCAGGCCGTCACGCTGGCGCGCACGCTGCCGGGTCCGCGCGGCCGGGGCCCCGCGCGCGCCGGGCTGGTGAACGCCGTGCTGCGGCGGATCGCGACGGAGGGTCCCGCCCGGCTCGCGTCGCTGGGCGATGGCGACGCCGCGCTTCGCCATTCGTTCCCCGACTGGATCGCCGATGGGCTCGTGCGTTCGCTCGGCGCTGCCGATGCCGAGGCCGTGATGGCCGCGGCCAACCAGCCGTCGGAGTCCGCCGTGCGCTGGAACACCCTGCGCGGACCCCGCGAGGCCCTCGAGGCCGAGTTGCCGCCCTGGCACGGCGACCCCCTGGTTCCCGAGGCCATGGTGCTCGAGCAGCCATTCGCCCTCGAGGATTCCGCGGCCTGGCGTGAGGGCCGCGTGATGGCACAGAGCCGGGCATCGATGCTGCCGGCCCGGGTGCTCATGCCCAGGCCGGGGGAGCGGGTGCTCGATCTGTGCGCCGCACCGGGGGCAAAGGCCACCCAGCTCGCGGCGCTGGCGGAGGGCAAGGCGCAGATCGTGGCCGTGGAACTCCACCCGGCGAGGGCCAAGGCGCTTCGCGCCACCGCCGAGCGCATGGGTGCCGACATCACGGTGTACGAGGGCGACGGCCGCGAGGTCGCGTTGCCCGGTGGTCCCTTCGACGCGGTGCTGGTGGATGCCCCGTGCACCGGCACCGGCGTGCTGTCGTCGCGGCCCGA
>JBIIJJ010000031.1:0-12306 GCA_044233875.1 Miltoncostaeaceae bacterium
TGCTCGGCGCTGCGCCCGAGGGCGACGCCGTGGTGCTGGCACGATCGGAGGACGGCACCGGCACCAACGCGATGCTGCTCACCCCCCTCGATGCGCTTCGTCCCGAACTCGGCCCGGGCTCCCTCGCGCGCCACGTGCATCAGGCGGAGGCTGCCGGCGTGCACGCGGAGGTGGCGTACCACCCGGGCATCGCCCTGGATGTCGACACCCCGGGCGACCTGGCCGAGCTCGTGCGGCGTGAGCCCGGGGGGGCGACCGGGCGCGCCCTCGCCCGCCTGGGCCTGCTGCACGTCGCCCCGGGAGAGGTCGGATGACCACCCGGGGGGCCGCGCCGGCCGATGAGGTGCGCATCGTGGTGCTCGGTGGCCTGCCCGAGGTGAAGCCGCACGACGACATCGCCCGCATGCTGACCACCGTTGCCCTGGATGCCGGGCTCGAACCCGGCGACGTGCTCGCCGTGGCGCACAAGGTGGTGAGCAAGGCCGAGGGCCGCATCGTGCGACTGGCCGATGTGGTGCCCGGGGCCCGCGCGCGGGCACTCGCGGAGCAGACGGGCAAGGACCCGGCACTTTGCGAGGTGATCCTCGGGGAGAGCCGAAAGGTGGTTCGCCGCCGCCGGTCGCTGCTGGTGTGCGAGACGCACCACGGCTTCATCTGCGCCAACGCCGGCGTGGACGCGTCCAATACGGCCGAAGGCACCGTGGTGCTGCTGCCGGTCGACCCCGATGCGTCCGCGCGGCGCATCCAGCACGCCCTTTCCCAGGCCGCGGGTGGCAGGGTGGGCGTGGTCATCACCGACACGCACGGGCGGGCCTTCCGCCGCGGTCTCGTGAACGTGGCGGTGGGCGTGGCGGGCTTTGAGCCGGTGCTCGATCACCGCGGGGGACGCGACAGGGAGGGGCGCATGCTGGTGGCAACCGATCAGGCACTGGGTGACGAGATCGCCGCGGCCGCCGGCATGCTCATCGGCAAGTCATCGGGCCGGCCTGCGGCGCTCGTGCGCGGGCTTCGCACGGCGCCCTCGCCGGGCTCGCTGCACGACCTCGTGCGGCGGGAGGACCAGGACGTCTTCCGTGCACCCATTGACGCCGATGGGGTGGTGATCTAGATGCCCGTCGGTAGCCAGCGCAATCCGCTGCGGGTGGCCATCATCGGCTCGGGTCCGTCGGGCTTCTACGCGGCCGAGCACGTGCTGTCGCAGGACGACATGCACGTGCAGGTGGACATGTTCGATCGCCTGCCCACGCCCTTCGGGCTGGTGCGCGCGGGCGTTGCCCCGGACCACCCCAAGATCAAGTCGGTCACCCGGGTGTACGACAAGATCGCCCAGCACCCGGACTTCCGCTTCCGCGGCAACGTGGAGTTCGGTACCGACCTCGAGTACGAGGACCTGCTCGAGTACTTCCACGCGGTCATCTACTGCGTGGGCGCGAGGTCGGACCGTCGCCTCGGCATTCCGCGCGAGTACCTGCCGGGCAGCCACGGCGCCAGCGACTTCGTGGGCTGGTACAACGCCAGCCCCGACCAGCGCAACCTCACCTTCGACTTCTCGGGCGACAACGTGGTGGTGGTGGGCAACGGCAACGTGGCCATGGACGTCGCGCGCGTGCTCATGCTGCCGCCGGACGAGTTGGCCGCCACCGACGTGGGCGGCCATGCCCTGCGCGCGCTGTCCCAGAACAAGGTGCGCCAGGTGACGATCCTGGGCCGTCGCGGGCCCGCGCAGGCGGCGTTCACCTACCGCGAGCTGAAGGAGCTCGCGGAGCGTGAGGACATCGACGTCATCGTCGACCCGGCCGACATGCAGCTCGATCCCCATTCACTGCATGACACCGAGCAGGCGCCCGATCGCGGCCGCGACCAGGTGCTGGAGCTGCTGCATGAGTTGTCGGAGCGCACCCCGCGGGGCCACGACCGCCGCATCGTGTTCCGGTTCCTGGTGTCCCCGGTGGAGATCGTGGGCCGCGACCGGGTGGAGGGGGTGGACGTGGTGCGGAACGAGCTCTACCGCGGCAACAACGGCGCCCTGCGCGCCCGGGCGACGGACGAGCATGAGGTCATTCCCGCCGATGTGGTGTTCCGCGCCATCGGGTATCAGGGCGTTGCCCTGCCGGGCGTGCCGTTCGATCCCCTCTCGGCCACCATTCCCAATGATCGCGGCCGCGTGATCGACCCGCTCTCGGGCCAGTCGCGCGTGGGCGAGTACGCCGCCGGATGGATCAAGCGCGGCCCCAACGGCATCATCGGCACCAACAAGCCCGACGCCCAGGAGACCGTCGACATGCTCGTGGAGGATGTGCGCGCCCAGCGCCTGCGGCGCGACGTGCTGCCGGCCAAGGTGTTCGAGCGCTTCCTCGCCGAGCGGCAGGGCGAGGTGGTCAGTTACGCGGACTGGCAGTACCTCGATGAGCGCGAGCGCTCGCGGGGCGAGGAGTTGGGGCGTCCGCGCCTCAAGTTCGCCCGGGTGGAGAACATGCTGCGCTCCCTGAGGGATCGCGACAAGCAGTCGGGCTAGACCGGCGCCTCGATGATGTCGTAGAGGGTGTTGCGGCGGGCCGGGGTCCGGCCGTGGGCACGGATGGTGGCCTCCAGCTCATCGGCCGTCACCTCTTCGCCGTGCGATGCGCCCGACGACCGGCTGATGCTCTCGTTCATGAGCGTGCCGCCCATGTCGTTGCATCCGGCGTGCAGCAGGTTGGCCCCGCCCTCGAGCCCCAGCTTCACCCACGAGGCCTGGATGTTGGGGATGAGGCCGTCGAACGCGATGCGCGCCACGGCGTGCACCAGAACCACCTCATCCCAGGTGGGGCCCGGGCGCGAGCGGCCCTGGATGAAGATGGGTGAGGCCATGTGCACGAACGGCAGCGGGATGAACTCGGTGAAGCCACCGGTGCGCCGCTGGATCTGCCTGAGCACCTCGTAGTGGTTGGCCCACGAGACAGGGCCGTCGATGTGACCGCACATGATGGTGCTGGTGGCGCGGATGCCGCTCTCGTGCGCCGCGATCATCACCTCGGCCCATTCGGCGGTGCGGATCTTGTCGGGGCACAGGTGCTCGCGCACGTCGTCGTCGAGGATCTCCGCGGCGGTGCCGGGCAGCGAACCCAGGCCCGAGGCCTTGAGGCGCTCGAGGTACTGGCGCACCGGAACGCCCAGCGTGTGCGCCCCCTGCCATACCTCGAGCGGCGTGAAGGCATGCACGTGCATGTCCGGCAGCTCGCCCTTGATGCTCTCCAGCACCGATGCGTAGAAGTCGCCGGTGAAGTCGGGGTGGATGCCGCCGACCAGGCACACCTCGGTGGCGCCCTTGTCCCAGGCCTCCTGCGACCGGCTCACCACTTCGTCGAGGTCCATGCGGTAGGGGGTCTCGCGGGCGTTGTAGCTCTTGGGGCCGCGTGAGAAACCGCAGAAGCCGCAGCGGAAGTAGCACTGGTTCGTGTAGTTGATGTTTCGGTTGACCACGTAGGTGACCTGGTCACCGTTGGTGCGCTCGCGCAGCTGGTCTGCCACATGGGCGATCACGTCCACCTCGGCGCCGCGCGCCTCGAACATGCGCACCATCTCGGGCACGGTCGGTGGGGTGCCGGCGAGCGAGCGCTCGAGGATCCCCGCGAGGTCCGGCGGCACGGCGTCGAGGTCGCGTGCCTGGCCTGCGTCCATCCACCCTGCGTCGGGCCACTCGCTGCTCATGCGGTTGGCCGGTACCGGCGGGTGCATGTCCCGGCCGGGTGCCCAGGGGTGGCGCGGGCGCGCGGCGCCGCGGCAGTCCACCTGCTGCAGCCAGCATGTGAAGAGCGGCATGGCCACCCGGTCGCGCACGGCCTCGATGGGCGTTCCCGCCGGCAGGGCGGTGCGCTCCAGCAGCACCTCGGGGAGGATGGCGTCGCGCAGGGCGGCCATGTGGTCGTCGGTCCAGCCGCTCACCACCAGGTCGCGGGCGCCGGCCCTCACGGCCTCGACCGCATCGTCGATGCCCTCGGCCGCCACCGACACGCGCACGTTGCACGCGGGCAGCGACGCGATGTCCACGGCCTCGGCCAGGCGGTCGCGCGTGGTGCGCAGGAACGCCGCGCCGGACCTGACCACGCCGTCCAGCACGTCGGCGCGGGCGCCGTCGTGCAGCACCGTGATGCGGATGCCGTCCACGCCGTCGTCGTGCAGCGCGATGGCCTGGTCCCACGTGGTGACGAAGGCGATGCACCCGCGGTCGGGCGCGTCGCCGCTCACGGACACCGGGAGGATGCGGTTGGCGAGGCCCGCGCCGATGGCCGCCTCATCCCAGGCGCCCGACTCGCCGGCGGTACCGCCATCCGAGCGGTCGTCGCCGAGGCGAAGGATGGTGACGGCGTCCATGCTCACCGGGCCGCCACCTCCAGGGCCTGCTCGCGCGGCATGCCGGCGTCGTCGGCCAGGGCCTTCACGTAGGGCAGTACGCCGGGGTCGACCCACTCGGGGTCGAGCGCGTACTCCGGATACACGGTGAGGCGTTCGCGAAGCGGGTAGCCGGCCTCATGGCACATGCCGGCCATCAGGTCGAGGTCGGGCCACGGGCGCTCGGGGTTGATGAAGTCGGGGGTGACCGGCGACACGCCGCCCCAGTCGTTGATGCCGGTGAGCAGCAGCGGGCCGTAGTCGGCGGAGAGGTTGGGTGGGGCCTGCAGGTTCATGTCGGGGCCCAGCACCAGGCGCGCGATGGCGCAGGTGGTCATGAGCTCGATGAGTCCGGGCTCCCCGGAGTCGGCCATGGGGGTCTCCGGCTTGGCCCGGAAGTTCTGCACGATCACTTCCTGGATGTGGCCGTACTCGTCGTGCAGGTCGCGGATGGCCAGCAGGGCGTCAACCCGCTCGTCCTCGGTCTCGCCCAGGCCGATGAGGATGCCCGTGGTGAACGGGATGCGCAGCTTGCCCGCCCGGCGGATCATGGCCAGGCGCGTGCGCGGCTTCTTGTCGGGCGCGTGCTCGTGCGGGCCACCCGGGGCGCACAGCCTCTCGGACGTGCTCTCGAGCATGATGCCCTGGCTCGGCGACACCTCGCGCAGCTCACGCAGTTCGCGCTCGCTCATGATGCCCGCGTTGGGGTGGGGCAGCAGGTCGTACTCCTCCATGACCATGCGGCACATGGCCACCAGGTACGACTGCGTGCTCTCATGGCCGAACCCGCGCAGGATGTCCCGGTACTTGGGCCACCTCACCTCGGGCCGGTCGCCGATGCAGAACAGGGCCTCCTTGCAGCCCAGGTCGCGGGCCTCCTCGGCCATGCGACGCACCTCGTCGGGCGAGAGCGTCTTGGCGCGCGGGCTGTCCTCATCGACGGCAAAGGTGCAGTACGAGCACACATCGCGGCACAGGTTGGTGAGCGGGATGAACACCTTGCGCGAGTAGGTGACGATGCCCGGCCGCGTGAGGTCGCGCATGTGCGCGGCGGCGGCCCACAGCGCGGGGTGCTCGGCCCCCGTGGCGCCGGCCAGCGCAAGCGAGTCGGCCCGCGACAGCCGCTCGCCCGAGAGGGCCTTCTCCACGGCCTCGCGCCGCCGGGGCGCGAGGCCGGTGAGGAGGGCCTCGTTCATCGGCTGGTCCTACGGGTGGTGGCCTTGCGGCCGCCGGTGGATCCCTTGGCGGCCGAGGTCATCTTGGGCGCAGCGGTCTTCTTGGCGGCCGGCTTCTTGGCCGTGGCAGCCGTCTTCTTGGCAGCCGTCTTCTTGGCGGCCGGCTTCTTTGCCTCGCCCTTGGATGACAGCGGCGGCGTGGCCGGGTCGGGGCCCTGCCCCTCGCGGAACTTGCGCCAGTCGGCGGGCCGCTTCTCCTGGAACGACGCGATGCCCTCCTTGGGCTCCGGGCCGTACACGTGGTTGAGGGCCACGAGCTCGAGGCCGTGCTGCACGGATGAGTACAGGGCGTCGGTGGCGGTGTTCATGGCGATCTTCGCCAGACGCAGGCCCTGGGGGCTCTTGCGCAGGATCTCGTCGCACCACTCGTCCACGAGGTCGTCGAGCTGGTCGTCGGGCACGACCTTGTTGACGAGGCCCATCTCCATGGCCTCGTAGGCGTCGTACTGGCGCACGAGGAAGAGGATCTCGCGGGCCTTCTTCTCGCCCACCACGGCGGGCATGAGCTGGCAGCCCCACCAGAGCGGCGCCGAGCCGATCTTGGGGCCGGCCTGGCCAAAGCGGCCCGACTCGCCCGACAGCGTGAGGTCGCACATCACGTTGAGCTCGTTGCCGCCGCCAATGCAGTACCCGCGCACCTTGGCGATGACCGGCTTGCCGTTGTTGCGGATGGCGTTGGCCACGCGGTGCGACAGCGTGTGCAGGTGGCGCTTCTCGGCCGCGGTGCGGGTGGGGTCGGCCACGTCGCCGCCCACGCAGAATGCGCGCTCGCCCGCGCCGGTGAGGATCACCACGCCCACGGACTCGTCATCGGCGGCGGCCTCGAAGGCCTCACCCAGCTCGATGATGGTCTTCATGCGGAACGCGTTGAGGCGCTCCGGGCGATTGATGGTGATGGTGGCCCGGCCGTCGCCGGTCTCGTAGATGATGTCCTCGTAGGCCACGCCTCTGCTCCCTCGCGCAGGTATCAGGTCGGGGAAGAGTAGTCGCGCGCGGGCGGCCGGGAAGGCCAACGCGCTTTGCCCTCGGGGTGGGAGTCTCGCAATGCGATACGGGCGGCGAAGGCCACCGTTGGCCGCTTGCCCGGTGACGGACCCTGCTGATAGACATGCCGCCTTCGTCGCAAGCGTTACAAGACAGCGTTTCGCAGCACGAGACATGGCAACGACAGCCCACACCGAAACCAGCGCGGCACCCAGCCGGTACAGGATCCAGGCGGTCGAGCGCGTGGGCGCGATTCTCGAGGTGTTCACGCCCGAGGATCCCGAGCTCGGGGTCACCGAGATCGCCGAGCGCACGGGGCTTCACAAGAGCACCGCGCACAGGTTCCTGGTGAACCTCGAGGCCGTGGGGCTGCTCGAGCGCGACGCCCGCAGCCAGCGCTACCGCCTTGGGCTGCGCATGTTCGAGATGGGCGGCATCGTGCTGGAGCAGATGAGCCTGTGGGATGAGGCGCTGCCATTCCTCGAGGGCCTCGTGGCCGACTCGGGGGAGACCGGTCACCTGGCCGTGCTCGAGCGCGGCGAGGCCATCTACATCGAGAAGGTCGAGGCGCGGCGCGCCCTGCGTATCCCCTCCGCCATGGGGCGCGGGTACCCGGCGCATGCAACCAGCCTCGGCAAGGTCCTCCTCTCCGATCTCGGCGAGGATGAGGTGCGCGACATCCTTGGCGCGCATGGAATGGCGTCGTACACCCGTACGACGACCACCGACGTCGATCCCCTGCTGGCCGAGCTCACGGAGATCCGTGAGAAGGGCTATGCGGTGGACGACGAGGAGTACGACGAGGGCCTCCGCTGCGTCGGGGCCCCCATCCGGGACCACACCGGTCGCGTCGTCGCCGCCCTCGGCATCGGCGGTCCGGTCACCCGGGTAACCCCCGAGCGCGTGGATGAACTCGCGCGCCTCGTCATTGACGCCGCGGACGGGCTGTCCCGTCGCCTCGGCGCCTCTCAGTCGGGTGCCTACACGCGGGCTGCAAGCCGCGTGCGGGCCACCACCAACTCAACCCCGCGGCCAAGCGCCGCTCTCCGCGCCGTCCGGTAGTCGGGCGCGCGTTAATCCCGAAAGGAGCAGTACCCCTATGAGCAGCGATGTTCTGAAGGACATCCGCGACGCGCTGTCCAGCCGCACCCAGCACTTCGTGCTTCCCAAGCAGTGGGCGTCAATGCGCAAGGCCGAGGCCCTCGAGAAGGAGACCGGCAAGAACATCCTTCACTTCGAGAAGGGTGACTTCCAGGGCGACGAGTTCTACCCCGCGCCCCACATCTACGAGGCTGCTGCAAAGGCCGTGCACGACGGCCACGTGCGCTATGTGCCGGGCCCGGGTCTTCCCGAGCTGCGTGACGCCATCGCCGAGGAGATGACCTCGCGCGGTCGTCCCACCAAGCGCGAGGAAGTGCTCGTGACCATGGGCGCCAAGCACGCCCTCACCCAGTCGCTGCTGACCATCGTGGACCAGGGCGATGAGGTCATCTTCCCGAACCCCGGCTACCCGCCGGACGAGTTCTGGATCACCTACGCCGGCGGCAAGGTCGTGTACGCGCCGCTCGTGGAGCCGGACTTCGCGTTCGACCTCGACTCGCTTCGCGCGCTCATCACGCCGAAGACCAAGATGCTCATCATCAACACCCCGCAGCGCCCGAACGGCATGATCGTGCGCCAGCTGGATGAGATCGCGGAGATCTGCAAGGAGCACGGCATCATCGTGCTCACCGACGAGATCTTCTCGCACATGGTGTACGAGCCCCAGAAGCACGAGTCGATCTCGTACGTGAAGGACTTCAAGGACCAGTCGATCGTGGTCGACACGTTCTCGAAGACCTACATCATGACCGGCTTCCGCATCGGCTGGTGCGTGGCCAACGCCGAGCTCATCACGGCGATGGACATCTTCCAGCAGAACTCGGTCACCAACGTGCCCGCCTTCGTGCAGCTCGCCGGCCTCGCCGCCATGACGGGCCCGCAGGAGCACGTTGCGCAGCAGACCGCTCGCCTCAAGGCGAAGCGCGACTTCGTGGTGTCGAAGTTCAACGAGATCGAGGGCATCGACTGCATGACGCCCGACGGCTCGTTCTACGTGTTCCCCGACATCCGCGGCACGGGCATGACCGCCCAGCAGTTCGCCGACTACCTCGTCGAGGACCACCAGGTCGGCGTGGTCGCCGGTAACGCCTTCGGCGACCGCGGCGAGGGCCACATCCGCTTCACCTACGCGGCCCCCGACGACATCCTCGAGGAGGGCATGGAGCGCATCAAGAAGGCCGTCGAGGCCCTCTAGGCAACTCCGCCTCACCGAGCAGGAACGCGAAGGGCCCCGGCAACGGGGCCCTTCGTCGTTCTTCCCCCCGTATGACCGGGATGCCCTGGCGGTCGGGGACACGCCCGGCCCGTGATCGGCAGTTGCGGGGGCCGCAACTGCGGGATCACACCGGGCTACGTCCCCTCCCCGCCAGGGCATCCCGGTCACCCGGGTGCTGAACGCGGGCCAGATGGGCACCGGGGGCGGTTATGCTCCCCGCCGCCGTGGCGCCCGCTTCAGGAGCGCCCCAAACGATTTCGAGGAGTTCCTGTGGCAGAGCGTCTTTTCTGGGAGGAGCTGAACGCCGGCGACACCGCCGAGTCGCTTCGTCGTACCGTGACCGAGGCCGACGTGGTCAACTTCTGTGGCGTGTCCGGTGACTTCAACTGGTTCCACATCGACGACGTGGGCGCCAAGGAGTCCGTGTTCGGCAAGCGCGTGGCGCACGGCATGCTCGTGACGTCCATCGCCACCGGCCTGCAGGTGGAGAAGATGGAGCCCAAGATCGCCACCGCCGCGTTCGTGGGCCTCGACTCCTGGCAGTTCCGCGCCCCGGTGTTCATCGGCGACACCATCCGCGTGAAGCGCACCATCGGCGAGAAGGCCGAGAACGAGAAGAACCCCAAGGCCGGCTGGTGCAAGTACGAGATCGAGGTCCTCAACCAGGAGGACAAGGTCGTGCAGCGCGGCGTCTGGAACATGCTCATCCAGCGCAAGGGCTAGGCGAGACCCCGGGGCACGCGCCCCGGACGCGAATCATCCAGGGGGCGTCCTACGGGGCGCCCCCTGACGTTTCTGGCAGGGGTGCACCCCCCGGGTGTCGAATGCCGGGGCATGGC
The DNA here is from genome assembly GCA_044233875.1 of Miltoncostaeaceae bacterium. Lineage (GTDB taxonomy): Bacteria > Actinomycetota > Thermoleophilia > Miltoncostaeales > Miltoncostaeaceae > SYFI01. The sequence goes on from JBIIJJ010000031.1 coordinate 9,747, forward strand.
TACCACTGATCATGGAATGACCGTCGCCGAGACCGCCGAGGCGCTTGGCGTGAGCGAGCGCACCGTGTGGCGCTACCTGCGCTCAGGCCGCCTGCACGGCGAGACCACCGGGCCCGTGGGCCAGCAGCGCACGATCATCGACGCCCTTGCCGTGGAGTCGATCAGGACCGGTCGGGGCGGGGAGGACACCGCCGGCCTGCGCGCCGACATCGAGCGGCTCTCCGACGAGGTTGCCGCGCTTCGCGCCGAGCGCGATCAGCTGCGCACCGCCCTGGCGGCCGCCCGGGTGGAGATGGCGCGCCTGCGCAAGCCCAAGCCGGTCAGCGCCCGTGCCGGTGACATGGTGCTGGCGGGGCTGTCGCAGCTCGCAGCGCGCCGCGCGCGCCACGCCCACCGCTAGGCGGCACCCCGGAACGACGAAGGGCCCCGGTCTCCCGGGGCCCTTCGAATGTCCACAGAGGTGTGGGGTGCCTAGAGCCCGATCTCCTTGGAGATGATGAGCTGCTGGATCTCCGAGGTGCCCTCGGTGATGCTGGCCAGCTTGGCGTCGCGGTACATGCGCTCCACCGGGTACTCGGTGATGTAGCCGTAGCCACCGTGCACCTGCACGGCCTCGCGGGTGACCTCGTCGGCGACCTCGGCCGAGAAGTACTTGGCCATCGAGGCCTCCTTCACGCACGGCTGGCCTGTCTCGTACAGCCAGGCTGCCTTGTAGGCGAGGGCCTTGGCGGCCTCGACCTTGGTGGCCATGGTGGCCAGCTTGAAGCGCAGCGCCTGGAACTTGCTGAGCGAGCGGCCGAAGGCCTCGCGCTCGTTGGCGTACTTGATGGCCTGCTCGAGGGCGGCCTCGGCGATGGCGGCGCTCTTCACGCCGTGCGACACGCGGCCGGTGATGAGGGCCTCCATCAGGGCGCCGAAGGCACCCTCCTTGCCGCCGAGGAGGGTCTCCTCGCCGACCTCGCAGTCCTCGAACACCAGCTCGGCGGTGTCGGAGGAGCGGTGGCCCATCTTCTCGAGCTTGCGCGTGACCTCGAAGCCCGGCGTGTCACGGTCGACGATGAACACCGAGATGCCCTCGCCGCGCTTGTCCTTGTCGGTGTACGCGGCCACCAGGCAGAAGTCGCAGATGGTGCCGTTGGTGATGAAGTTCTTGCGGCCGTTGATCACGTAGCCGTTTGAGGTCTTCTTGGCGCTGGTGGCAAGACCGGCGGCGTCGGAGCCCGTGTTGGGCTCGGTGATGGCGTACGAGCCGATGGTCTGTCCGGCGATGGCGTCGGGCAGGTACTTGGCGCGCTGCTCGTCGGTGCCGAACTTGTAGATCGGGAACGACGCCAGGTCGGCGTGGGCGTTGACCGACGCGGTGATGCCGGCGCAGACCTTGGTCATCTCCTCCACGAAGATGCACTCGGTGATCTTGCCGGCGTCGATGCCGCCGTACTCCTCGGGGAACACGATGCCGAGCAGCCCGAGCTCACCGAGCTTGGGCATGATCTCGACGGGGAACTTCTCGGCCTTCTCGGCCTCTTCGACGAGCGGGGCGATCTCCGCCTCGGCGAACTCCCGCACCATGGCGCGGATGTCTTCCTGCTCCTCCGTGAACGCGTAACTCAGCATTGGGCTCCTGCCTTCGGGGTCGGTTCGCGCGGGCCCGGGAATCGTAGAACGACCTGTAACGGATCTCACAAGGACAACGGGCCCTGCGCGCAGGAAAGGACAGGTGCCCCGGACATCCCGGGGACGGCTGATCCGGGCCCGGCGTAGCCTTTGGGCATGGATGCTCCCTTCAGGCTCGACGGCCGGGTGGTCATCGTCACCGGCGCCTCCCGGGGCATCGGGGCGGGCACGGCCCGGGCGGTGTCCGCCTCGGGCGGCAGCGTGGTGCTGGTGGCCCGTTCCGAAGATGACCTCGCCGCCGTGGCCGCATCCCTTCCCGGCCCGAGCCGCGTGGTGGTGGGCGCGGTGGAAGACCCCGCCGTGCCCGCGCAGGCGGTGGCCGCCGCCGCGGAGATGGGCGACCTCTGGGGCCTCGTGAACAATGCGGGCATCTCGCCGGCCTATGCGCCCACCGCCGAGACATCCGACGAGGACTGGGACCAGATTCTGGCCGTCAACCTGCGCGCCGCCGCCGCGTTCGCCCGGGCGGCGCTTCCCGCCATGGTGGCCACCGGCAAGGGGGGGCGGGTGGTCAACCTGTCGTCCATCGCTGCGTTCGCCGGGCTGCCCAACCTCGTGGCGTACAACGCCACCAAGGCGGCGCTCGACGCCATGACCCGCACGATGGCCGTGGAGTACGGCCCGGCGGGCATCAACGTGAACTCGATCGCCCCCGGCACCATCACCACCGAGATGGTGCAGCAGATGATGGACACCAACCCGGCCCTTGCCGAGAAGTTCGTGGGCAAGACCGCCATCGGCCGCGTGGGCACGGTGGATGAGACCGCCTGGCCCATCGTCTTCCTGCTGTCGGATGCCGCGGGCTTCATGACGGGGCAGGTCATGCTGATCGACGGCGGGCGCCTGGCCGCCGCGTAACCCAGGGGAACCCGTATGCGCGTCGTCA
>JBIIJJ010000221.1:0-3026 GCA_044233875.1 Miltoncostaeaceae bacterium
AACGCCTTCGCCAAGGACACCAGGAAGCATCACGCCGAGGCCCTCGACGGGGGCACGATCGCGATCCTCCCCGGAAGCCCCGCCCTCGGCGCCCGGCTGTCCGACCTGCTGGGCGTGCCGGTGGGCGAGAGGCCCGGCGCGGACCTCGTGGTGATTCCCCTCGGCATGGGCGACGACGCCCGTGCCGCGGCCCGCGAGGCCGCCGCCCGCGCACGGCAGGACCGCCGCACCCTCGTGGTGGTGGTCGCGCCCGAGTCGCGCCGGGGCGCCCGCGAAGCGGAACTGCTGGCCGAGCCCGATGTCACCATCGGCGACCTCGTGTTCGCCACCGACCTCGACTCCCCCGATTCCACACGTCGCGTCACCGATGGCGTCATCCGCGCCCTCGGGCATCACAAGGTGCCCGCCGCCCGCCGCTACCCCGCCCTGCGGGAAGCGGTGCGCGATTCGATCGTCTCGTCGGCCGCGCGGGAGTCCGCCGTGGCCGGCGCCCTCAACTGGTTCCCCGGTGCCTCGGCCGCGCAGTTGGCCATGGTCGTCCGGACGGGCTCGGCCGAGGGGCATCAACTCGATGCCCGCCGGGTCCCGGAAGTCGCCGCTGCCATCGGCAGCGGACTCGTCATCGCCGCGGTGGCCCGCGGAGCGTCATACATCGTCCCCGCACCGCGGTGGATGGTGCGTGGCGCAGTCGCATGGGCCGCCACGGTGGCACTCGCCGCAGCGACACAGCGCCTCTCGCATCAGATGGGTGAGGACAACCTCCCCGCCGATCCGAGGAGCGCGGTGAAGACGCTGCTCGCCCGCGTCCGGAAAGGGCGCAAGGAGAAGAGCTGATCAAGCAGATCCTGGTTTCCGTGGATCGCGCCGAGACCCGCGTCGCAATCGTCGAAGACGGTCGCGTCGCCGAGGTGCAGATCGAACGGCGTGGCAAGGGCTCCGTGGTGGGCCACATCTGGAAGGGCCGCGTCGAATCCGTGCTGGCAGGCATGGAGGCCTCGTTCATCGAGGTCGGAATAGGCAAGAACGGGTTCCTGCACGTCGATGACGTGGTGGCCGTTGGCGTGCCCAAGCGCAAGCGCCTCATCGCCGACCTGATCAAGAAGGGCGATCAGATCATCGTGCAGGCGGTGAAGGACCCCATGGGCACCAAGGGGGCCCGCCTCACCATGCAGCTCTCGCTGGCCGGGCGCTTCCTCGTGTATGTGCCCTTCGGCGACGGCATCGGCATCAGCAAGCGCCTTGACGACGACGAGCGCCACCGCCTGCGTGACATCTGCAAGCGCCTGCCCACCGATGGCGGGGGCGTCATCGTGCGCACCGCCGCGGCCGGGGCATCGGCCACCGAGCTGGCGCGCGACCTGGCGTCGCTCAACCTGCTGTGGAAGGCCATCCGCGAGCGCTCCGACAAGGTCGACACGCCGTCGCTGCTCTACAGCGAGGCCGACTCCTCGCTCAAGGTCATCCGCGACATCCTCAACGAGACCGTCGACGAGGTGCTGGTGGATGACGCCCGCCAGCACGAGCGCATCACGGGCTTCCTGCGGCGCACCTCGCCCGAGCTGGCCGATCGCGTGCGCCTGTACGAGGGCGACGTCCCGCTGCTCGAGGCGCATGGGGTGGAGGCGGCGATCCGGTCCACGCTCAGCCGCCGGGTGCCGCTGGCCTCCGGCGGATCGCTGGTGATCGACGACACCGAGGCCATGACGGTCATCGACGTCAACTCGGGCAAGAACGTGGGGCGTGGCAACACCCAGCTCGAGGCCACCATCACGCGCACCAACCTCGAGGCCGCCGGGGAGGTGGTGCGCCAGCTCCGGCTGCGTGACATCGGCGGCATCATCGTCATCGACTTCATCGACATGGACGACGCCAAGAACCGGCGCGCGGTGACCAAGGCGCTCAATGACGCCCTCTCGCTGGATCGCAGCCGCACGTTCGTGGTGGAGATCTCGCCGCTGGGGCTGGTGCAGATGACGCGCCAGAACATCAGCGACGGGGCGCGGGAGATCATGACCCAGGCGTGCCCCACCTGCGGGGGCCAGGGGTTCGTGGTGAGCCCCGAGACCCATGCCATCGACGCCGAGCGGCAGATCCGACTGCTGCTCAAGGGCACGACCGAGTCGCCCGCGGCCGTCGCGGTGCATCCCGAGGTGGCCGACTACCTGCAGGCCGATGACAACGCGGTGCTCTCCGACATCGAGGAGGACCTCGGCGTGAGCATCACGCTCGAGCGCGATGGATCGATGGCGCCGGGCAGCGCCCGCATTGCGGGCCAGTCATCGGGCGCGTCCCGATCCCGCGCCCGCGGCGGTCGGTCCCGGGCAAAGGCGGCGACGCCCGCCGAATAGGCATGTCCAGTCCGTGTGGCGCCGGTGGGGGCGTTTCGCTACTGTCCCCGACCGTGTCCGGAGCCGGACGCCCAGTCGTACGTGGAGAAGAACGTGGCTGATTACGCCGTCATCGCCCTCGGGGGCAAGCAGTACAGGGTTCGCGAGGGCGAGCGCATCGTCGTCGACCGCCTTGCCGTGGAGCCGGGCGACACCATCTCGCCCAAGGTCCTCGCCACCGGCGGGAGCGACGGCATCAGTGACGGTGGCAGCGTCACCGCCGAGGTCGAGGAGCACGTGCTCGGCCCCAAGATCACGGTGTTCACGTACCGGGCCAAGAAGGACAGCAAGCGCAAGATGGGTCACCGCTCGCGTCTCTCGCGGGTGCGCATCACGGGAATCGGGGGCTAGGCATGGCTCACAAGAAGGGTGGCGGCTCAAGCCGCAACGGTCGCGACTCAAACTCCAAGCGCCTCGGCGTGAAGGTGTTCGCGGGCCAGGTCGTGCCCGCCGGGTCGATCATCGTGCGCCAGCGGGGCACCGTGTTCAAGCCGGGCAACGGCGCCGGGCTCGGTCGCGACCACACGATCTTCGCCACGGTCACCGGCCGCGTGGAGTTCACCAACGGCAACAAGGGCCGCCGCGTCATGGTGCACCCGGTGGAGGCCCCGGCGGTCTGAGCCGGGTCGGGGCGCCTGC
>JBIIJJ010000222.1:0-3009 GCA_044233875.1 Miltoncostaeaceae bacterium
CGTCGCTTCCATCATCCGTTGCTACGATACCCGGCCGACCCACCGGAATCGGAGAATCACGCGTGGCCAACATCAAGCAGCAGAAGAAGCGCAACCGCCGTTCCCTCAAGCAGAGGGACACCAACATCCGCTACCGCTCGACCGTGCGAAGCGGCATGAAGCGCCTCTCCACTGCCGCCGATTCCGGCGAGTCCATCACCCCGGAGCAGGCCGCCGAGATGATGAAGACCATCGACCGCGCGGCCGCCCGCGGCGCGATGCACAAGAACACCGCCGCCCGCCGCAAGGCGCGCGTCGCCCGCCTGGTCGCGAAGTCGGCCTAGCCCCGCCCCGGGGCTAGCGGCCCCGGCAGGCGGCGATGAGGTCACGCACGCCGAGTTCCAGCACCATGCGCTCGCCATCGCCGCGCGAGGTGCCGAGGTCGGTCAGCGCCGACACGCGCAGGTCGAGTTCGAGGTCGGCGAGGCGCGCCACGCACCACTCCCCCGCCCCCGGGGCGATGGTGCGCGCGTGCTCCACGGCCTTCTGCGCCGGGTAGCCCTTGACCCCCGTGATGCGCTCCACGTCGGCCTGCGTGGCACCGGCCCCCTGGGCCACCGCGATGCCCCGGAAGTGCCGTGCGAGCAGGCGCTGGATCACGATGGGGTCCGTGGTGTCGCTTCCCGCGGCGAGGTCGGCGACCAGATCCTGCGCCGCGCGTGAGTCGCCCGACACGATGAGGTCGCCCAGCAGGTAGGCCTTCGCCTCGGGGTCCACCACCACGAGGGCCTCGACGTCCTCCTTGGACACCGGTGCATCACCGGCGGCGATCGCCAGCTTGGCGGCCTCGTTGGCCAGATGGCCTGCGTCAGAGCCCGCCCGCCCCGCACGCCGCACCACCTCGTCGGCAAGGGCCGCGCTGATGCTCGAGCCGCGCTTCTTCACCTCGCCCTGCACGAACTCGCGGAACCACTTGGCCCGCACCTTCTCGTTCCCGCGCTTCTCGGGGGGCGGGCCGTACGCCAGCACCTGTCCGGCCGCCTCGACCGCCGCCAGCATGCGTGGCGTGGGCCCGCCCACGCCCACCAGGGCAAGGCAGGTGGTGGGCAGCGGGTCGGCCAGGTACTCGATGAGGGTCTCCACGTCGGCGGCCTTCCACTCATCGGCACGACGCACCAGCACCAGGCGCGTGCCGCCGAACGACATCGCCTCGCACGCCGCGCGCACCTCGGTGGCGGGCATCTCGCCTGCGTCGAAGCGCTCGGCGGGCATGCCGCCCTCGCCCTCCACACGGGCCACGAGGCGGTGCACCGCGAGGTCGACCTTGGCGCGGTCCTCGCCATGGATCCAGTAGACGGGCTTGAGGGGCTCCTTGCCGGACACCCGCCAAGGCTACCCGCGCGATACGACGATGCCGCCGGCCGTGGGGGACACGTCGATGTCACCCCCGCGGTCGGTGCGCAGCACCCGGGCACCGGAGGCCGCGAGGGCCGCGAGGGTCGGTGCCCGGGGGTGCCCGAACTGATTGCCGGCCCCTGCGGAGACCAGCGCGGCAACGGGCCGGGTGCGCTCCAGCACGGCCGGGAGGCCGGGGTCCTCGGAGCCATGATGGGGCACCTGCAGCACATCCACGGCGGGAAGCGGCAGGCGCGCGAGCACGGGGCTCTCGGCATCTCCCGGCACCAGGGCCGATAGGCCGGGCGCCTGCGAATGGACGACCAGCGACGACATGTTGGGGTCATCGCCCGGGGTGCGCTGCCCGGCCGGCCCGATCACGCGCACGCGCCACGGGCCCGCGGCCACCTCCGTGCCGGCCTCCGCCCACCCCACGGTCACGCCACTTCGCCGCGCGCGGCGCACGGCGTCGCGTACAAGCGCGGCGTCGGAATCGGTGGCGGGAAGCAGCAGTTGCCGAACCCGTCCGTCGTCGATGAGGGCCCCGAGCCCCCCGGCGTGATCGCTCGATCCGTGGCTCACCACCACCACGCCCACCACGCCCGCCCCCATCGCATCGAGGGCCGCAGTCACCGGTGGGGGGCTGCCGGGGGGACCGGCGTCCACCAGCACGTGAACGCGCGGGCCGTCCCGCAGGGCCACGGCCGACCCCTGCCCCACGTCGAGCATGCGCAGGCCCGGCCCGGGCGACGGCGGCGCGGGTGCGCAAGCGGGCAGCAGGGGCACCAGCAGCCATGCCGCCACGCCGGCACAGGCCACGGCCACCGGGGTCCTTGCCGACACGCGCCCGGTGCCCTCGGGAAGGGCACGTGGCACGCGGCGCAACCACCACCACATCATGGGCGGAACCGCTGCCAGCAGCGCGAGGGGCACCGCCGTCCAGGCGGGCACCTGCTGCACGGCGCCCGGCACGGATGCCGCCATGGTGGCCACGGCGAGTATCACCCAGGCGCCCACGGCCGCCAGCGAGGCGAGGGCCTCGCCCAGCGGCGCCCACAGCGCGTTGCCGCCCACGCCGAGCATGGCCACCACCACCACGGGCCCTGCCACCGGCACCGCCACGAGATTGGCGAGCAGCCCCACCACCGACAGGCTGCCGAAGCCCACCGCCAGCACCGGCGCGGTTGCCAGCCCCGCCCCCGCCGACTGGCCCATGAGGTCGGCCACCCGCCCGGGCATCACCCCGCGCGCCCACTGGGCGAGCGGGGGCGCCACCGCGAACAGGCCGGCCACCGCGGCAAACGACAGCTGCAGCCCGGGGTCGCCGATTGCGAGTGGGTCGAGCGCGAGCATGCCGGCAAGCGTGACCAGCAGCGCATTCCAGGGTGCGCGCCCACCCCCGCGCAGGTCCGCCGCAACACCGATGGCCCCCATGAGGCCTGCGCGCAGCACCGAGGCGCCCCCATCGCAGGCAAGGCAGTAGGCGAGCATGGCGGCCCCGGCCATGGCCACGCGGCGAAGCCGGGCAACGCCCGCGGCCCCCAGGGCGATCATCACGCCGATGCCGATCACGGCCACGTTCTGACCGCTCACGGCGAGCAGGTGCCACAGCCCGGAGTCGCGCATGCGGGTGGC
>JBIIJJ010000223.1:0-2997 GCA_044233875.1 Miltoncostaeaceae bacterium
CGTGGTGGTGGAGGAGGGCCTCACCGGCCCCGAGGTGTCGCTGCTGGCCATCAGCGACGGCACCGCCGTGGCGCGGTTCCCCGCCGCCCGCGACTACAAGCCGATCGGCGAGGGCAACACCGGGCCAAACACCGGCGGCATGGGATCAGTCAGTCCCGTTCCGGACATCCCCGACCACCTGGCCGACCAGCTGGTGGACGAGGTACACCGGCCGGTGATCGCCGAGATGGCGCGCCGGGGCATCCCCTTCAGCGGGGTGCTGTACGCCGGGATCATGATGACCCCGGGCGGGCCGAAGGTGCTGGAGTTCAACGTGCGGTTCGGCGACCCGGAGACGCAGGCGCTGCTGCCGCGCGTGGGCGGCGACCTGGGCGAGATACTGCTGGCCGCCGCCAGCGGCGGGCTGGCCGACCAGCCCGTGCCCATGACGCCTCAGGCGTCGGTGGCCGTGGTGATGGCCGCGGCCAACTACCCCGGCGACCCGCGCACGGGCGACGTGATCACCGGCATCGCCGAGGCGCAGGCCACGGGTGCCGAGGTGTTCCAGGCGGGCACGGCGCGGGGCGCCGACGGCCAGCTGGTGACCAACGGCGGCCGCGTGCTCGCCGTGCAGGCCCTGGGCGACACCGTGCAGCAGGCCCGCGAGGCCGCCTACGCCGCGGCCGACCTCGTGCACTTCGATGGCGAGCAGATGCGGCGGGACATCGCCGCGGGGATGGACGGCTAGCTGCCCCGGCCCTGCGGGGCCCCTGCGAAATGCGTGGCCCTCTTGGCGCATCTCGTGCGCCCCGCGTATGCGCACCCGACCTATGTTCGGGCGCATGCCGAAGACCTACGGACAGGTGCGCCGGGCGCTGCGGCGAGCCGGGTGGACGATGATTCGTCAGCGGGGGTCGCACCAATTCTGGGTTAGCCCGGACGGTCAGCGCGCGGTGTCGGTGGCGGGAAAGGACTCGGATACGATGTCGGCCGGAACGCTGGCGTCGACCCGCCGCCGGACCGGCTTGGAGGAGCTCAGGTGAACAGGTATCTCGTTGTCTACGAGCGCGCCGAGGACGGCGGATGGGGCGCATACCTCCCCGAGATCGATGGCGTCATCGCCCTGGGCCGCACCCGCGAGGAGGTCGAGGAGCGCATGCGCGAGGCGCTGGGCGCGTACCTGGAGTGGCTGAAAGAGCGGGGCGAGACGGCGCCAGCCCCGAGCACCTGCGAGGTCGGCTTCATCGCCGCATAGCGGCGCGGCTAGCCCGAGAGGAAGATGCTCCTGCCGCGAAGGGCATCGTCGTCAGGGTGCTCTTCGAGCATGCGCGCCAGCCTCGTGAGGAGTTCACCCATCTGATTCACCGCGCGCGGCACGCTGCCGTCGCTGGTGTAGATGATCCCCTGGTGCACGTCGCCGCCCGCGGCCCACTCGCGCTCGATCGGCACGAAATCGGCGACATTGTTGGTGACCAGCACGCGGCCCTGCTCCAGGGCGATCACGAGCAACTCTTCGTCGGAGGTTCCGCTCAGCCCGACGTCGCCCGTTGCCTGCACGTCATGTCCATCGGCGCGAAGGGCCTCGGCAATACGGTGGGAGAACTGCTCGTCGAGCAGCAGCCTCACGGGGTGAGGGTGGCCGCCTTCTCGCGCCGCTCGCGCTCGCGGCGGATGAACTCCCGCGACCTCTCGGCGTCGGCATCGACCTCAGCACTGAACGCCGCGTAGTAGTCGACGGCCGCTCGCACCTGCAGCTCGGTCAGGGAGAAATCATCGGCAACCTCCGCCACGGCCCCGTCCATGGTGCGAAGTGCGTCGATGACCTGCCAGATGTAGATGCGCCTGCCCACGATCGCCGCCGTGCGCACGCCCGCGGCGTTGGACCGGAACCACACCATCGGGTGCTCCTCGCGACGGAGCCCCTCGGCGAGCAGGCGCTCCACCAGGGCGTTGCGGCTCTGCCCGAGTTCGTCCGCCCGCCGGTCGAGCATCTCCGCGGTGCCCGGGGAGAGCCGGAAGGATCGCGGGCTGGATGCCGTTTCGCCAGACATGCGTTCATTGTATCGCTTTGTATTCACAGGACTGTGACGAATTGGGGATTCTCCGTCACGAAGACGGGTGTCGCACGGTGTTACACTCAGTTCGTGCCGACAAAAAAGCCCAGACATGCAGTGACCGAGACCGGTGCCGTGGCGGAGGCTCTCGCCGAGTTGCGCGCCCAGCCCGGTGGGGCCGACGTCTCCATTTCGGACCTCGTGGTGGTGGGTGCGCGGACCATGGCCGCCGAGAAACGAGCCGAGCGGGAGGCGCGGCACGCACTCCGCGACATGCTCGCCGAGCGGGTCCTGGCCGGCGGGCCGGCACTGGGCGACCCGGCAGCGGCCGATGAGGTGCGGCGCACGGGGTGGGCCCGCGAGGCGTGACCGGGCGCTACCTGCTGGACAACTCGGCGTGGTCCCGGCTGTTCCACCCGGCGCTTCCGCTCGACCGACGGAGCGAAGTGGCCGAGGCCATCCGGTCCGACCGGGTGTACGTGTGCCTGCCGTTCCTGCTGGAGGCCGGCTACTCGGCGCGCAACCTCGACGATTACCGGGACATCACGCGAGCCCTGCACGGATTGCCAAACGCCTCGGTGGATGAGGCCGTCGAGGCGCGGGCCATTCACATGCAGGGCGACCTCGTTGCGTGCGGCCATCACCGGCTCCCACCTGCCGACCTGCTGATCGCAGCCATCGCCGAGCGCCACGGGCTCACCGTGCTGCACTGCGACAGCGACTTCGACGTGATCCGCGACAAGACGTCTGCGGTGCTCAGCGCCGAGTGGCTGGCGCCGCCCGCCACCTTCTCCTGAGCCCCCCTTCGACGGGGGACCCCATTGGTAGGGTGGCCTTCGTTCCCGCGACGGAAATGGACGCATGATCCCGAGGTACTCGCGGCCCGAGATGGCCGCCATCTGGACCGACGAGGCCAAGCTGCAGCGGTGGCTCGACGTGGAACTCGCGGTGTGCCGCGCATGGG
>JBIIJJ010000224.1:0-2992 GCA_044233875.1 Miltoncostaeaceae bacterium
CGCCTCACGGTGGACCACGACCTGTGCATGGGTACCCGCGTCTGCATCGCGCGGCTCCCCGGCGTGTTCACGGTGGACGACGACACCAACCTGTCGTCGGCGAGCGGCGACGTGCTCGACCCCGCATTGGCGGACGCCGTGCGCGAGGCCGTGGACGACTGCCCGCAGGAGGCCATCCGCCTGGAGAAGATCGGCTGACCCAGCCGGGCACCGCATCGCAGCACTCCCTCGTGCGCGCACGGGCCGTGGAGGTGCGCTACCAGCGGGGTGGCGCGTTTGGCGTGCAGGGCGTGGGCTTCGACATCCCGCCCGGCACGGGCCTGCTCATCACGGGCGACAAGGGATCGGGCAAGTCGAGCGTGCTGCGCGCCGTGCTGGGCCTGGCGGGCCCCGGTGGCGACATCACCGTGCTCGGTGCGCCCCCGGGCGACCCCGCAACGCTGCGGCGCATCGGCTGGGCCCCGCAGTCATGGCCGTTCGCCTATGGGCTGAAGGCCCGCGAGGTCGTGCAGATGGTGGCAGCGCTCGGTGGCCACGACGCCGCGGCGGCATCCGAGGCCATCGAGCGCGCGGGAGTGGAGCGACCCGACCAGCGGGTTGAGTCGCTCGAGATCGAGGACGCCCGGCGCACCTCATTCGCATGCGCCCTCATCGGCGAGCCCGACCTCCTCGTGCTGGATGACCCCTGGGAATTCCCCGAGACCGTCGCCGAGATACGGGCGGCCATGGCGCGCGGGGCGGGCGTGCTGGCCGCGTCATCGGACCCCGGCGGGCTTCCCGCCCTGCTCGGCGCGAGCATCCGGCTGTCGGAGGGGTCCCCCGCATGAACGCTGCCGCGATCATCGGCCGGGTGGAGGCCCGGGGCATCAGCCGCCGGCGCTGGGCGCTGGCCGTGCTGGTCATCGGTGCCGCGGTCATCATCGCGGGCGCCATCGTGGCCGGTGGCCGTGACGGCGTTGCCGCGCTCGACACCATGCGCTCGTGGAGCGCGGGCGTGTACCTCATCGCCGGGCTGGTGATGGCATCGGCGCTGGGCGCCAGCACCGTGAACCGCGATGCCGACGGCGGCTGGGTGGGCCTGCAGGTGGCCACGGGCACGCCGCGTGTGACCGTGGTGCTGGGCCGCATCGCCGGGCGCCTGATGGTGCTCGTGGCCACATTCGCCATCTGGCTGGCGGTGGCGGCCATCTGCTCGGCGGCCATCGGCCAGGGCGGCGACTGGGCGCTGTTCGTGCACGGCCTCGCCATGCTCGAGAACATGATCCTGGTGCTCACCACCGCGGCCCTGTGCAGCGTGGCGCTCGGGCCCGTGGCCTCGGCGGTGGTGGCCGTCTTCTTCTACGTGTCCTGCATCTCGCTGGTCAACCTGATGGCCGCCACGAACGAGAACGTCATCGGCACGGCATGGTCGGGCCTCATCACCACGCTCTACCTGATCTTCCCGCGGTCAATCACCTCGCCGATGCTGAGCGAGATGCAGGGCCGCGGGGCCGCGGGGGTGGCCGGCGCGCAGCTCGAGATCAACACGAACATCGTCATCGTGCCCGCGGCCTCGTGGCTCACGGTGCTATGGACGCTCGCGTGGTGCGCCGTGATGGCGATCGCCGCCGCGCTGTCGTTCCGCCGCCGGGCCGTCTCCTAGCCCGGCGGCACCTGCCTACGCGGAGATTGCCTCGCGGTCAACGCGGCCGTACGTGGTGTTGCGCTCCACCGGGATGCGCCCACCGCCGCGGATGAGGTCGCCGATGCGATCGCGGGTGAGGCCCATGGGGGTCTGCACCGTGGTGGCGTGGGCCACGCGCTCTTCCACGAGCGTGCCCGAGAGGTCGTCCAGGCCGTAGGCAAGGGCCTCCTGCGTGACGTCCTCCTCCAGCATGACCCAGTGACCCTTGATGTGCGGGAAGTTGTCGAGCACCAGGCGGGACACCGCGATGGTGCGGAGCTTCTCCTCGCGCGACGGGCCGGGCAGGTACGAGAAGTCGGTGTTGCCGGGCAGGAACGGCAGCGGGATGAACGCCTGGAAGCGCGCGGGGCTGCCCGCGTTGATGCCGTCTTCCTGCAGCTGCCGCAGCCGCACCATGTGCTCCACCTTCTCCTCGGGCGTCTCGAAGTGCCCGAACAGCAGGGTGGCGTTGGTGGGAAGGCCGAGGGCGTGCGCGTCGCGGTGCACCTCGATCCACTCCTCGGCCGGCAGCTTGCGATCGGCGATGATCTTGCGCACGCGCGGGCTGAACACCTCCGCTCCGCCGCCCGGCATGGAGTCGTGCCCCGCGGCGATGAGGCGCTCCAGGGCCTCGCGCGGGGTCACCTTGGCCATGCGGGCGATGAACTCCACCTCGACTGCCGTGAGGGCCGTGAGCGACACATGCGGCAGGGCCGCCTTGAGCTCGCGGAAGAGGTCCTCGTAGTACTCGAGGGTGTACTCCTTGGTCATGCCGCCCACGATGTGCACCTCGGTGATGCCCAGCGCCGAGATCTCCTGGGCGCGGTCCACCAGCTGGTCCACCGAGTAGGCGTATGCCCGCGGGTCGTGGTCGGTCCACACCGCGAAGGCGCAGAACCCGCACCCCACCACGCAGATGTTGGTGGGGTTGAGGTAGCCGTTGACGTTGTAGGTGACCTCGTCGCCGTGCATGCGGCGTGCGACGGCCTCCGCGGCCGCACCGAGGTCCTCGAGGGGGGCCTGCTCGTAGAGCGCGACGGCCTCCTCGGCCGTGATGCGCTCGCCCTCTGAGGCCCGCGTCAGGATGGAGTCGATCATGGCTGGTGATGGTAGCGCCGGGGGCGCTACCTTTCGGTTTGTGCCGACCCCCGTGCTGAAGGAATGGGCTTGTGTCATCGCCGCCATGCTGGATGGCCGCCAGGTCGTGATGCTGCGCAAGGGCGGCATCGGCGAGAAGCGCTTCGACGTGCCGCATCGGGAGTTCCTGCTGCTGCCCACCCACGTGCACCAGCGCCCCGAGCTGCTCACGCCCGCGGCCTGCGACGCATA
>JBIIJJ010000225.1:0-2975 GCA_044233875.1 Miltoncostaeaceae bacterium
CGCGCTACGCCCCCACCAGCACGTTCGCGATCAGTGCGAACACGGTCCTCTATGCGCAGTGGAAGGCGTCCCCTGCAACCACGAGCCCCGCGCAGGGCACGCCCGCCGCTCCGGTCGCCCCACCGCTGGCCACCCTGCCGGCCGTCACCACGCCCCCTGCACTGCGGGGAGCGTCCGTCAGGTGCACGGGTGCGGCCTGCACCACGACGGGAACTCTGCCGGCAGGCGCAACGCGGGTGAGCCAGACCGCGACCTCGGGGGGCCGGGCACTGTCGCTCGGCCCTGCGCGCGAGATGGCCGCGACGGCCAGGGGCACCTGCCGCGTGAAGACCACCCGAAAGGGCAAGGCGGTCAGGCGCACCTACACATGCCGCATCCGCCTGGCCAAGGGCACCTGGGCCATCGCCACGAAGGCCCTCTCACCCACCGGCACCGTGGTCGCCCAGGCGGCGACGGTCGCCCGGGTGAAGTAGCCCCACCGCGCCATCGGGGGGTTGGATTCCCCGAACCCGGAAACGCAAAAGGGCCCGTCAATACGGGCCCTTTTGCGTGAAGTGGAGGATACCGGGATCGAACCGGTGACCTCTACGCTGCCAGCGTAGCGCTCTCCCAGCTGAGCTAATCCCCCGGGTGCGGCGTGGAGTATAGACCGCCGCGGGCCTACGCGGGAGAGGGCGCGAACGCCTCCTGCGGAGCCTCCCGCCACAGGCGGTCGAGGCGGTAGAACTCGCGTGCCTCGGGCGTGAACACGTGGATCACCACGTCAAGGGCGTCCACGAGGATCCAGTCGCCCTCCTTCTCGCCCTCCACCCGCCGCGGGGTGACGGCGAAGTCCTTCTTGAGGCGATGGCGCAGCTCCTGGGAGATCGACTTGGTCTGCCGCGGGGTGCGCCCTGTGCAGATCACGAGGTAGTCGGTGTAGTCCACCAGCCCGCGCATGTCGAGCAGCAGGATGTCCTCCGCCTTCTTGTCGTAGGCGATGGCGGCGGCGCCGAGCGCGAGTTCCCTGGTGTCCGAGGGGTCTCCCCTGTTGGTCAATGGACTGGCCTGAGGCTAGTGACGGCCACGGCCACCATCAAGACGCCGTGGCATCGGCGAGCAGCCCGGCCACCGACGACGGCACGAGATCCGACACGTCGTCGCCACGGGCCAGCCGTTCGCGCACCTGCGTGGACGAGATGGGCACCTCGGGCATGTCCACCACGTCGATGCGGCCCGCGGCCACGGGGCCCGCCAGGTGGTCCATGGCCGGGTCGCCCGCGCCGGGGCGCCATGCCACCGCCAGGCGTGCCAGCTGCACGATGCGGTCGGGGCGGCTCCACCCGGCGAAGCCCTCCAGCTGATCGGCGCCCATGATGAACCAGAGGTCGGAACCGGGATGGTCGTGAGCCACCTGCTCCAGCGTCTCGGCCGTGTACGACGTGCCCGCGCGGTCGAGCTCGAGGGTGCTCACGTCGAGCAGGGGGTCGTCCGCGGCCGCGGCGCGCACCATCGCCAGGCGCCGCTCTGCCGGCATGGTCGGACCGCCCGGCTTGTGCGGGGGCTCCCAGGCGGGTACCAGCAGCACCTGATCGAGCCGCAGGTCGCGCGCGGCAGCGCGCGCAAGCGCCAGGTGCCCCAGGTGCGGCGGATCGAAGCTGCCCCCCATGACCCCGATGCGCATGGGTCAGCGGGTCTGGCCGGTGCCCGTCACCAGGTACTTGACCGTGGTGAGGTCCGCCAGGCCGATCGGCCCCCGGGCATGCAGCTTCTGGGTGGAGATGCCGATCTCCGCGCCCATCCCGAACTCGCCCCCGTCGGTGAACCGGGTGGAGGCATTCACGTACACCACCGCGGAGTCCACGCCCAGCTGGAACGCATGGGCGGCGTCGAGCGACCGCGTGATGATCGACTCGCTGTGGCCCGATCCGAAGCGGTTCACGTGATCCACGGCCTCGTCCACCGAACCCACGATGCCGATGGAGAGGATGAGGTCGAGGAACTCCGTGGCGAAGTCCTGGTCGGTTGCGTCAACCACGTCGCCGTCGAGCGCCGCGAGATGAGTGCGCACCTCGTCCGACACCCGCAGCTCCACGCCCTCTGCCAGCAGGGCATCGGCGACGCGCGGCAGGAACTGCGCCGCCACGTCGCGGTGCACCAGCAGCGTCTCGCAGGCGTTGCACACGCCGGGGCGCTGCACCTTGGCGTTCACCGCGATGGCAAGGGCGTCGTCGAGGTCGGCATCCGAATCGACGTACACATGGCAGTTGCCGGATGCGGCGTAGATCACCGGCACCCGCGCGTTCTGCTGCAGGTACGCCTTGAGTTCCTCGCCACCCCGCGGGATGACGAGGTCCACCCTGCCCTCGGCCTGGATGAGCTGCAGCATCTCGTCGCGGTCGGTGCCGAGCATGGTCACCGCGCCCTCGGGCACGCCGGCG
This sequence comes from Miltoncostaeaceae bacterium, assembly GCA_044233875.1. Taxonomy (GTDB): domain Bacteria; phylum Actinomycetota; class Thermoleophilia; order Miltoncostaeales; family Miltoncostaeaceae; genus SYFI01. The sequence goes on from JBIIJJ010000225.1 coordinate 2,421, forward strand.
CCCGCGAGCGCAGTGGCCACCACCTCGCCGAGGATGCGGTTGGACCTCTCGGCGATGCGGCTGCCGCGAAGCACGATTGCGTTGCCGCTCTTCACCGCCAGGGCGGCGGCATCGGTGGTCACGTTGGGGCGGCCCTCGTAGATGACCCCGATCACGCCGAGGGGAACGCGGGTCTCCACGATCTCGAGGCCGTTGGGCACCCGCCAGCCAGCCGTGATGACCCCCACGGGGTCGGGAAGCGCGGCAACGGCGCGGATGCCCTGCGCCATTGCCTCGAGACGCCCCTCGTCGAGCATGAGGCGGTCGACCATGGCCGGTGCCGCGTTGGCGTCGCGTGCGTCGGCGACGTCCTCCGCGTTGAGGCCGATGATCTCATCCGCCCGTTCCATGAGGGCCGATGCCACGGCCTCGAGGGCATCCACCTTCTTGCCCGGCGCCATGCGCGCCAGCACGCGACCCGCAGCGCGGGCGGCCTGCAGCCGCTGATCGAGTGATGCGCCGACGGTGGTCATGGGCGGCTCACGCTATCGCACCGCGGGGGCGAACCTGTCGCGG
>JBIIJJ010000226.1:0-2955 GCA_044233875.1 Miltoncostaeaceae bacterium
GGGCGAGGGTGGATGCCGCATCACGCGAGCGCGGGACGGCCTTGAAGCACGAGACGAGCACGGCGTCGACGCCGCCCTCCTCGCAACGCTTGAGCGGACCGGGCCAGAGGGGGTCGATGAGCTCGACGTCCCAGCCTGCCTCGGTGAGCTTTTGGACAGCGGCCTCAGTGCCGGGGAAGCGGACCTTCCCCTCCTTGTTGAGGACCTCATCCGTGGGAACTGTGACAAAGAGAAGTTTCGGCATGGCGGGCAGGGTAGACAGGCGGCCACGACCTTCGCCCGGTCAACCCGCACCCCGTTGACCGTTCAAGTTCGTTACTCCTGCAACGCGGTTGATCCGTGTGTACATTGGCCCTCGCGCGTTCAGAACGCGTCGAGAATCGATTCCACGCCCGCTCAACGAGGGAGACTCCTGCGATGGCCGTGAAAGCCTCCGACATCCCCGACCTGCCGACTCTCCAGACCATCGGCAACCGTCGAAGCTACCGGTACTACGACCCGACCAAGACGGTCGAGGACTGGAAGATCGACATCATGCTCAACGCGGCGCGTCTTGCGTCGTGCCAGGGCAACATCAACTGCACCGAGGCTGTTGTCGTCACCAAGGACTCGGACCTCTGGGACGAGATCGAGGAGTGCGTCTCCGGCTTCAACGTGCAGATCATCAACCAGTCGTCGCACCTGATCTTCTGGTTCACGAACCTGAACGCCTGGTACGGCCGCGCCATTGACGGTCTTTCGACCCTCGCGCTGTCCGGTGCCCTCACGCGCTACCACGGTTGGAACTACGAGTTCTCGATGACGCAGACCATTCCGCGTCTCATGAGCTTCCCGGTGGAGCGCACCGACCAGCTGCTGCGCTTCGAGACCGGCCAGCACGTGGCCCAGGCCATGCTCGCCGGCCAGTCGATGGGCGTGGGCTCGATCCTCATCGCCTTCGGCCGCAAGCCCGGTGGCATCCAGAAGGCCTTCGGCCTTCCCGCCCACTACTCGTTCACCTGGGGCCACGCCGTCGGCTACCCCCTCGAGGACTTCGCCGCCGGTGGCCAGCGCGTGCGCCTCAAGTTCGAGACCCTCTTCAACAATGAGGAGATGGGCAACCCGCGCAAGATGGCCGATGGCCTCGACGAGGCGCTTCGCGAGAAGGGCATGTTCCAGGAGCAGGCCCCGATTCCGGGTCGCTTCGAGGAGATCGACAAGCTCGCCGCCGACTTCGGTCGCGACCCGGGCGTGATCTCCTGGCCCGAGAAGGACATCAAGCGCCTCATGGCCGACGATGACTGGGACTTCGGCCCCAACATCAAGGCCCGTGCCCAGTACGTGCTGGACAACGAGGACCTTCCCGAGTACCCGCCGGAGGTCCTCGAGACCTTCCGCAAGATCATGACCGAGCACGGCATCGACACCACGAAGCTGCTGCCCGACGGCTGATCAGCCGATCAGTTGATGGTCCTCGCGGGCCCCGCCACCTCCGGGTGGCGGGGCCCGCGGCGTTTTGCGGGGTAGTCTCGTGGCGTTCCGACGCACGCAACCCGGGAGACCCCTGACGTGTCGCACGAGCTCAGCAGCCGTCACCGCAACACCCTCGAGAAGCTTCTCGATCACCAGGGCCACGCCAACGTCGAGTGGCGCGAGGTCATCTCGCTCCTCGAGCAGGTGGCCGACGTGGAGGAGGAGCACAACGGCAAGTACAAGGTGAAGCTGGGCTCCGAGGTGCTGTTCCTGCACCGGCCGAAGCACAAGGACGTCGACCAGCAGATGCTCGTGGACGTGCGGCACCTGCTCGAGCAGGGCGGCGTGGGTCTGGCGTAGGCCCACCGCGGGCTACGCTGCGCGGACTGGCGCCCGTAGCTCAGCTGGATAGAGCACCCGACTTCTAATCGGACGGTCGCAGGTTCGAATCCTGCCGGGCGCGTTCACTCATCTGGCCCCGTCCGGCACCGGGGTGCGCCGATAGCCTGCCGCCATGGGGCTGCCGGTGAACGACGACATCTCTGAGCGCCGCGAGAGGATCCTCGCGGCGCTTGCCGCCCACCCGGGGGAGCGGGTGTCGGGCGGGGCGCTTGCACGTGAACTCGGGTGCTCCCGGGCGTCGGTGCATCGCCACGTGGATGCCCTGAGGGCGGCCGGTGTGCCGATCGACGCCACCAGGGCGGGCTACGTGCTGGACCCGTCGGCCGACCCGGTGATCCCGCGGGCAGTCCTGCCCCTGCTCACGTCGCCCCTGTCCGGGCCCGTCACGTGGACGCCCGAGATCGGGTCCACCAACGATGAGGCCTCGCGGCTGGCCCGCGAGGGTGCGCTGGAGGGCACGGTGATCGGGTCCGACCACCAGACGGCCGGCCGCGGACGTCGTGGCCGCGCCTGGGTGGATGCACCCGGGGAGGCGCTGATGTACAGCGTGATCCTCAGGCCGAGGGTGAGCCCGGTGGATGCGGGTCTGCTGCCCATCGTGGTGGCGGTGGGCCTGGCGGACGCCCTTGATGCGTGTGGCGTGCCCGCGGTGGAGATCGCGTGGCCGAACGACATCCTTGCGGGCGGCACCAAGGTGGCGGGGATCCTCTGCGAGATGTCCGCCGACCAGGAGCGCGTGGCCTGGGCGGTGGCGGGCATGGGAGTGAACGTGGGGCCGGTGCCCGAGGTATCGGGCGCGCGGTGGACCCCCGGATCGCTCGCCGCCCTCGGAGCGCGACCGAGACGCGGAGATCTCCTCGTGGGCGCTCTTGCCGCCATCGGCAGGCGGTACGACGCATGGCTCGAGCACGGGCCGGATGGAATCCGCGCGGCGTTCGGGCGGCGTGACCACCTGGCGGGTCGTCAGGTCACCCTGGGAACGCCCGCCGGCGACGTGGTGGGCGTGGGCTGTGGCATCGATGAGCTCGGCCGGCTGGTGGTGCAGGTGGACGGCACCGATGTTGCGCTTGCGAGCGGTGAGGTGACAGGCGTGGACCGCTC
>JBIIJJ010000228.1:0-2910 GCA_044233875.1 Miltoncostaeaceae bacterium
GCACCGGTTCTACCTTCGTGGTGCAGGCGGCCCGGCGCGTGAACGGCATCTGGACGGCGCCGGTCGATCTTTCCGGCTCCGATGCAACAAGCAGCGCACCCGCCGTGGCAGTGGATGCCTCGGGCGCCGCGACCGCCGTGTGGCAGTACGACGACGGCAGCAACGATGTGGTGCAGGCAGCGCGCTTCACCGATGGTGCATGGAGCCGCCCCGTGGTGCTGACCACGCCAGGGGACACCACGTTCGAGGAACCCGCCGTGGCCGTGGACGCTGCGGGCGTGGTGACGGCGGTGTGGGTGATGGGCCCGCTGGGCGCCCGCGTCGTGCAGGCGGCCCGCTTCTCGGGTGGCGCCTGGGGCACGCCGGTAACGCTGTCGTCATCCGGCCCAACGGAGACTCCACAGGTGGCGGCGGGTCCGGCGGGCAGCGCCGTCGCGCTCTGGGTGCGCGACGATGGGGCCAACTGGCGGGTGCAGGCAGCCCGGTACGCGAATGGTGCATGGGGCGGGGGCACCAACCTCTCGACGGCCGGTGCCGACGGCGCCTCGCCCGATATGACGATGGATGCGGATGGCACGGCCACCGCCGTGTGGAAGGAAGGGCCCGTATTCGGTCGGACGCCGTACGCGGCGCGCAGCAGTGCCGGCGGGGGCTGGACCGCCCCCTTCGCCCTCGCGGGGCCCGACACCGGCGAACCAGACCCCCAGGTGACGAGCGGCCCCCCGGGCACGGCTACCGCCGCGTGGACCCAGATCGATTCCGGTGTGGCGCGTGTGCACGTGCGCAGCTTCTCATCGGGTTCAGTGGGCCCGGAGTCGACCATCTCATCCGCAGATGAGAACGCGTTCGAACCGAACATCGCGACGAGCCAAGACGGGGCCGTAACCGTGGCCTGGGTGGCGGTGGATGCAGGCGGGGCGGTAGGCGCCCGGGCGGCCCGACTGTCCGGGGGCGCGTGGGGTGCGCCGCAGGTGCTGGGTGCGGCGTCCAGTTTTTGGTACCAGCCGCAGCTGGGCGTGGATGCCGCCGGCGCGGTGACCGCCGAGTGGCTCGGCGAAAGCGGGGCCAACGACGTGGCGCGCACGACCCAGTATGTGACCGCGCCCTCGGCGCCCCGCACGCCAGCCGCAACCGCAGGTGACGCCAGCGCCCAGGTGTCGTGGACCGCGCCCATCGCCAACGGCGGTGCCGCAATCACGTCGTACACGGCCACTGCCAGCCCCGGGGGCCGCCAGTGCACCGCCACTGCGCCCACGGCCACCTGCACCGTGACCGGCCTGGCCAACGGCACGGCCTACACGTTCACCGTGACCGGCAGCAACGCGCAGGGCACCGGCCCGGCGTCGGTAGCCACCGCCGCGGTGACCCCGCGGCCCACCACGATCACGGATTCCCTGCTGCCGTCGCGGAAGCGGCTGAAGAGCGGGCAGACGATGACCGTGGGCATCCGCGTGAGGAACACCGGTGCCCTGGCCGCGGCGGGCGTGAACGCCTGCGTGCGCCTGCCCGCGGCCCTCACGGTGACCCGGGCGAAGGGCGCCAAGCGATCCGGCCGCACTGCGTGCTTCGCCATCGGCAACATCCAGGCCGGTGCGCAGGCCACCCGCACGATGACGGTGCGCGCCGTGGCCAAGCGCCGCGTGACGGCCCGCATCACGGGCAACGCCCGCGCCACGGGCATCGCCCGGGTGGCAGCCCCGGCCAAGACGGTGACGGTCACGCCCGGGCGCGCCAGGGCTCGCGTAACCGGGTAGGGTCAAGCCATGCGCCCCCGCACCCTCCTCGCCGCCGCGGTGCTCGCCGCCGGGGCGGGCATCGCACTGGTGCCCCAGCAGGCCACCGCCAACGGCTGCGTGCATGCCGGCTTCGCAGGCGGCGTGGGGTCGGCCGATGACCCCTTCCGCGTGTCGACGCCCACGCAGCTGCAGGCCGCTGCCGCGGGCAGCTGCGTGGGGTACGACTTCGTGCTCACGAACGACATCGACCTGACCGGCCGCGGTGAGTTCACCCCCATCGGTGACCAGTTCTTCCCGTTCATCGGCACATGGGATGGCCGGGGCCATTCCATCACCGGCCTCAGCATCTCCGCACCGACCGGCGACGGGTTCGGCCTGTTCGGGCACACGATCGGGGCAACCATCCGCAACATGACGGTGCGCGGGTCGGTGAGCGGAGGGCGCAGGAACGCCGCGCTGGTGGTGGGCTTCGGCTCCGACACCTCGATCTCCAAGGTGCATGTGAGCGGCACGGTCGATGCGCTGGGCGAAGCGGGCGGCATCGCCGGTCAGCTGCGGGGGGCCACCTCATCGGTCACCGATTCGTCGGTGGCTGCATCGGTGACGGCCAACGGCGACGGCAGCGCCGGTGGAATCGCGGGGGTGATGGACGGCGCCATCTCGCGCGTGCAGGTGAGCGGCAGCGTGATCGCGCCCTATGGCAGCACCTACACGGGCGCCGGCGGAATCGCGGGCACGGCCGGTGGCTCCGCGATATCGCTGGCCACCAACACGGCCGACGTCACCGGGAACAGGGCAGGGGGCATCCTCGGCTGGGCATTCACCCAGGCGACGTCCATCACCGACTCCTCGTCGACGGGCAGCGTGACGGAGGGCATGATCGCGGGTGGGGCCCTGGGGGGCATCGTCGGCAGCGCGTGCGAGGGATGGGGCCACTCGTTCGTGCGCACGTACGCCGCAGGCCGCCTGCTGACCAGGCCGGGGTCGAGCGCCACGACCGGAGGCATCCTGGGCGGCTCGGACCTGTGCGTGGGTTCGGTTTCGCCGCTCGGCACAGTTACCGGAAACCTCTGGGACAGCGACAAGGCCGGTGCCGCCGGTGCCGGCGGGAGCGGCGTGGGCGTGGGCAGGACCACCGCCCAGATGAAGCAGCTCGGCACCTACACCGAGCTCG
>JBIIJJ010000227.1:0-2910 GCA_044233875.1 Miltoncostaeaceae bacterium
GGCGGACCCTCGGGGTGCGGGTGCCGATGCATGGCGGCACCGTGTCATGGCGGGCGCCACTTTGCAGGGTGAGCGTCGGCGGTACTGTGGTCGGCATGAGCGAAGCGCGATCACTCGAGGTTGTCTTCCCCGGCGACACCAACCACATGGGCACCCTCTTCGGGGGCACGCTCATGTCGTGGATGGACCGCTCAGCTTTCTACGCGGCCTCGCGGCGAGCGCGCGGCACGGTGGTGACCCGCAAGGTGGACGAGCTCGACTTCCACGTGCCCATCCATGTGGGCGACTTCGTGGAGCTGGTGAGTCGCGTGGAGTCCGTGGGCCGAACCAGCCTGGCGGTGGTGGTGGAGGTCTTCCGCGAGAGCCCCGAGGATGGTGCCCGTGAGCTCTGCACCGTGGGGCGCTTCACCATGGTTGCCGTGGGCGCTGACGGCCGCCCCAAGGAGATTCCCGCCGACTAGGTGAGGTAGAAGTACAGCGCGTAGAGCAGCTCGACCGCCGGGCTCGACGTGTGCACCGTCACGTCGGAGGGCACCGAGAGCAGCGCGTCGGAGTAGTTGAAGATGATCTTCACCCCCGATGCCACAAGGTCATCCGCCACCTGCTGGGCCACGGTTGCGGGGACCGCCAGCACGCCCACCTCGATGCCCTCGTTCTCCACCACGAGCGGCAGTTCGCTGTAGTGGCGAACCGTGAGGTCGCCGATGCGCATGCCGATCTTGTCGGGGTCGGTGTCGAACATGGCCGAGATGCGGAACCCGTGATCGGCGAATGCTCCCGACCCCGCGATTGCCTGGCCCAGGTTGCCCGCGCCGAACAGGGCGATGTTGTGCTGGCCGGAGGTGCGGAGGATCTTCCGGATCTGGCTGATGAGCATGTCGATGTCGTACCCGACGCCCCGCTTGCCGAACTTCCCGAACCCCGAGAGGTCGCGGCGGATCTGCGTGGGATTCACGTTGGTGTACTCGGAGATGGCCTGGCTCGAGATGGAGGTCTTCCCCATGCGCTTGGCCTGCGTGAGCACCTGCAGGTAGCGCGAGAGCCGGGCCGCCACCCCGAGGGTGAGTTGTTCGGGCACGATGGTCCGTTCAGCGGCTTGTATCAGCGCCGCACAAAGTAGCAGTCACCCTCGGCGGGCATCAGCCGCCGACGCTGAAGGGCGCGCTCTTCGCGGTGTGCTGGCTTCCGTTGGCGTCGCGGGCGGTGACCACGGCGCGGTAGCGGCCCGCAGGGACCTCCGGGCCGCTTGCCGACCGCCGCGAGAGCAGCAGGCGGTACGTGGCGGCGGGCCAGTCCCCGCTGGGCTCCGCCTGGGTCATGCGGATGGCCTCTCCCCCGCCCACGGGCACGAGGTCCACGCGCACATCACGCAGGGTGGCCGCGGTCAGGCCGGCCGGCCCCGGCTCGCGCATGCCGATGCGCACCTCCACCTGCCCGAGCCCCGAACCCGTGCGGCGCACCTCAGGGGTACCGAGGGCGCCCTTTGGCACCGCCACCCGCGGGGACGCCCATACGACCGCGGAACCCGCTGCCACCTGACCGCCCTCGGGAACCACGAGCACGCGGCCGCGCCAGGCGACATCGCCGGCCTGCGGCGCCCGCGGCACCACCACCGCCGCCTTGCGGGACTGGCCAGGTGAGAAATCGATGGGTGCCCCGATGGGCCGGTACTCGCCTTCCGGCGACTGCAGCAACACCCGGTAGCGGCCACCGGTGCCGGTGAGGTCGCGCATGCGGAAGCGCATGGTGGTGTCGTCGTCACGTGAGCGGATTCCGCTGATGATGGGTGGGGTGATGGAGATCCCCGGCAGGGCGCGCGTGGTGATGGACGCCGGGTCCGGCGCCTGGCCCGCGCCCTGGTCCACGAGAGCCGCTCCAGGGACCTGGCCCGTCGACTGCACGAGCACGCTGCGGATGTCGTCGGCGGTCCACGAGGGGTGGTCCACCTTGAGCCGCAACGCCGTTGCCGCCACCGATGCCGCCGCGGCCGATGTGCCGCTGAGCGGCGCCTGCCGCGCCGTGCCGGAGCTGTCCCGGCCGGGGAACGCCGCCTCGAGGCCCACGCCCGGGCCAACAAGATCGGGCTTGATGCGACCGTCGGCGGTGGGGCCACGCGATGAGAACGACGCCACCGCGGGGTCGGCCTGCGCTCCCGGGCGGGCGCTGATGGACACCGACGCACCGGGCTGGCGCGCGAGGAGGTCCATGACGGCGCGCCCCTGCTGCGGACCGAGGCCCACGATGGGGATCGGCACGTCGGCCCCGCCGTGAATGCCCGGGAATGCGCCCGTGCCGTCCTCATCCCACACGACCAGGGCCAGCGCGCCGGCAGCAGCCGCGTTGCGCGCCACCTCGGCGAGGGGCGCACCGCTTCGCGTGACCATCGCCACGGCCCCGGCCACGGTGCTGCGGCCGCCCTGCCCCGCGAAGTCACGCACGTCTGTGCCCGAGCCCACGCCGGCATCCCCGCTTGCGGGCACCAACGGCGCGCCGGCCACAAGAGCCGACGATGGGTCGGCGCCCATGAGGGGCAGCGGCCCGAGCCTTGCTGCGGCGGGGCCCACCGACATCTCGAGATCGGCGGTACGCGGCGCGAGTGCGCCGGCCATCGCGCCCACGGTGAGAACGTCGGCGGCGGCGGCCGGGGCGCCCACGCTGCCCGGCATGCGACCGGTAGGTCCGTCGTTTCCGGAGGGCACCACCACCACCGTGCCCGCCCGACCGGCGGCGTCGAGCGCCTCGGCGACGGGATCGATACCGCCACCGCTGAACCCACGGGCCAAGCCCAGCACCATCACGCCGGCGGCGTCGTCCGGCATGGCGTCGCGGTTGGGGTCCATGGCCATCTCCAGCGCCGCGAGAACGCGGTCGGTGCGGGCAAGCGTGCGCACCCGTCCGTCCACCGCCTCA
>JBIIJJ010000032.1:0-11686 GCA_044233875.1 Miltoncostaeaceae bacterium
TGTTCATCGGGCAGCAGTTCATGCAGAACGTGCTCGGCTACTCCACGCTCGAGGCCGGGGCGGCGATCCTGCCGGCTGCCGTGGGCATGGTGGTTGTGGCCCGCATCTCGGCCAAGCTGGTGGTGCGGATCGGCTCGAGGGACACCATGCTCATCGGCTACGCGCTCGTGATCCCCGCCTTCCTCGTGATGCTGTTCGCCTGGGGCGAGGGCGTGGGCTACCTGTGGGTGGGGCTGGCCTACCTGCTGATCGGCCTGGGTGCCGGCATGGCGCTGACCCCCGCGGCCAACTCGCTCACCGGCTCGGTACCCGTGACCAAGGTGGGCATGGCATCGGGCACCGCCGACCTGCAGCGCGACCTCGGCGGGTCGATCATGCAGGCGATCCTCGGCACCCTGCTCACGGTGGGATACGCCACCGCCTTCACCGCCAGCATCGATGCCTCACCGGCGGCTGACGAGGTATCGGACACCACCCAGACGGCGCTCACCACCTCGTACTCCAGCGCCGCCGGGCTGGCGGAGGCCTACCCGCAGTACTCCGACCAGATCATCACCGCTGCCCGTGACAGCTTCACGCAGGGCGCCAACTGGGCCTACGCCACCGCGGCCGTTGCCGCGCTGCTCGGCGCAGTGCTGGTGGCGCTGCGGTATCCGGGGCTGAAGAAGGAGCGCGAGCTCATCGAGGGCTACCAGTCCGAGGACGCCGCGGTGGATTCACAGGCGGGGGCGGGAGCTGCCGCGGCCTAGTCCGCCGGCAACGGCTCAGCAGCCGGTGCTGGTGACGTTGCCGCTGGGGCAGGTGGTCTGCGACCACGTGGCCCCGGTGGTGACCCAACCACTGTGAGTGGCGTTGGTGAGGATGGCCTGCGTGAAGTTGACCTGGCTCAGGTTGGTGGTGCCGAGGTTGGCGCCGGCGAGATCGGCCAGCGTCATGTTGGCCCCGGTGGCGTTCGCACCGCTGAGGTTGGCGTACACCAGGCTGCCGTACTCGAGGTTCACCAGCTTCTGGCTACCCGAGCTCTTCTGGAAGCTCGCGCCCGATGCGTTGAGGTGGTTTCCGCGGAGGTCGTACATGTCGGCACCATCGAAGATCGCCTTGGTCGCCGTGGCGTACTGGAGGTCGGCCAGTTCGAAGACGGCATCCGTGTAGTTGCCGTTCGACATCGTGGCGCCGCTCAGGTTGGCGTCGGTGAAGTCGGCCCCCTGGCAGTTGAGGCCGCAGGACGGGCTGGCGTTCGCGCGCTTGCCACGCGCAGGAAGCGGGCCCGCCTTCACGCCGGTGAGGTTGGCCTCACGGAGATCGGCGTGCCGGAACCGCGCCCCGCGGAGGTCGGCCCCGGTGAGGTTGGCGCCGCGCAGGTCAGCCCCGCGAAGATCGGCCCCCCGGAGGTTGATGCGCTTGAGGTTGCCGTGGAAGTTCACGATCCACCGGGCCTTCACCCCGCTGCAGTTGGCCTTGGGCCCGAGCGCGCAGGCCTTCGATCCGGAGCCGATGCGCGGCCCGGGGGCCGCCTGCGCGGCGGCCGGCACCAGCGCGGCGGCGGCTGTGAGGGCGAGGGCAGTTGCGACGAGACGACTCATGGGGGTCCTCCGCAGGAGACGGGCTGCCTCAAGCATAGGAACGCCTGAGCAGGGATGTTGTGGGGGAACCCCCATCCGTCGCAAGGCCGTGCGATCATCGGGTCCCTCGTCTCCGACCCCGCTCCCCAAAGGCCACGATGACCCCACCCCGCGCCATCCTCGCAACAGGCATTGGCATCGCCATCGCCGCATCCTCATCGGTCGCCACGGCGGGTCTCATCGGAGCCGGCACGGCCACGCCCGGAGGGTGCGCCGTGGGCGAGCAGGCCCGCTGCGCCGGGGTGGTGGCGCCCTACACCTCCCTACCCGGAGCGCACCTGCGTAACGCCGACCTTCGCCGGGCCCGGCTGAGGGGCGCCGACCTGCGGGGCGCCGACCTGCGGTACGCCGCGCTGGCCCGGGCCGACCTGCGCCACGCCGACCTTCGCGGCGCGCGGCTGCACCTGGCCACCCTCGACCGGGCAGATCTGCGCGGCGCCGACCTGCGCGAGGCACGCCTGGCCAACGCATCGCTGCGCGGGGCCCGGCTTGCGGGGGCGGACCTGCGCGGGGCCTACCTGGGCCCCCGCAGTGGTAGCACCGCCACGCGCGCCAACCAGTTCAACCCGTTGCAGGGGTTCCCCGGCTTCCCCCCGTACCCGCCGCCCACGCCTCCGGCGCCGGTGAAGGTGAACTGCGTCGTCCAGCCGTTCGCCGACTGCACCGATGACGGCAACGGTGCCGACCTCAGCAACGCCAACTTGGCCAACGCCCAGCTGAACGGCGCGAACCTTGCGGGCGTGGAGGCGATCGGGGCCAACATGCAAGGCGTCAACCTGAACTCGGCCAACCTGGTGAACGGAAACCTCGCCCGGTCAAACCTGACCGGTGCCGACCTGCAGTGGACGAACTTCCAGAGCGGGTTCCTCAACGGGGCGAACCTGACCAGCGCCAATGCGTCGAACGCCAATTTCGGCGCGGCGGATGCCGACGGCGCCAACTTCACCAACGCCAACTTCACCAACGCCAACTGGGATCAGGCGGTGTTCTGGAACGCCAACTTCACCGGGGTCAACTGGAACAGCACCACCTGCCCGGACGGCACCGTGATGTTCGGCACCAGCTGCTCGCCGAACCACATGTACTGACACCCCCCATGCGTGGAGGGGTCGCACGCTTCAGGCGCCGGGGTCTCCGAGCCCAGGGCGGATGTCCACCACCTCGAGGCCGGGGATGCCGTCGAAGTCGTCGGGGTTCGCGGTGTGCACGCTCAGCCCGTTCGCCAACGCCACGGCTGCGATGAGGGCATCGAACCCCCGGGCGCGCACCTTGCGGCCCCGGGCCCGCATGGCCTGCGCCACGCGGGCGTAGGCACGCGCAGCGGCGGCATCGAGCGGGATGGGGTCGAAGTCGCTCTCTGCCTGCTGCAGGTGGGCCTGGCGGCGCGCCCGCTCATCGGGGTCGTCGGTGAGCAACGGGCCCGCGGACAGCTCCGCAAGGGTGACCGCCGAGATGCACCCGATCTCCGGCAGCACGCCGGCATCGACCACGCGGCCGCGAAGCAGCACTGCACTGGTATCGAGCAGGCCCGTGCCCGACGTCATTCCGGCCAGGAGATGTCGGGGTCGATTGCAGCGTCGAGGTCTGCCCTGAGGCGATCGGGCTCGACGGGCGGGAGGTTGCGTGCACGGCTGACGAGCAGGTCGCGGGGCACGCCACGTGCGCGCACCGGTCGAAGCTCGGCGACCGGACGTCCATCACGCGTGACCAGCAGCATCTCGCCCTGCTCGACGCGATCGATCACATCGCCGCCCTTGTTGCGCAGATGCCGGATGGTCACGCTGTCCATGTTGCCAACGTATCACGCGTGAGACACACGCGCAGTGCGCCAAATCAGTGACGATGCACTGAGCTGCGGGGACCTACCGCTTCATGCCGGCCGGCACATCGTTGATATCGCCCGAGAACACCCACCGGTCGTACTCGCTCACCGCAGGGTCGAGGGTCACGATGACGGCGGGACCGTCCTTGTGCACGGCACAGAAGTCCTTGAAGCCCTCACCCCTCCGGGTGCCGATCATGTTCTTGCCGGGGATCTCGGTGCCCACTTCCTTCACACCGCGCAGGGTGGGCCAGGGGTCATCGACTGCTTCCACGGATTGAACGGCCGTCAACGGGACGGAGATGGTGGTCGTGTGCATCGCTTCCACGGCCTCCATCCGACCCAGCTTCAGGACCGCCTGGTCTCCATCGATCTCAACTGCTGCCACGGTGTCTCCAATCAGCATCGGACCCTCGCCCGCGGTCAGTCCGAACCGCGCCACGAGATGCGCCGCATTCAGCCGAGGGGGGGTAGATCGGGCGCCAGCGTACCGGCTTCCTGCCCCGGCCCGGGCACCATCGACTCCGGGACTCCCGGCGATCCGATGGGGAACACGCTGGGCGATGCCGCCGACGTGCTCCCCCCAAGTGAACCTCTAGTGCCCCCGGCAAGATTCGAACTTGCGACACCAGGATTAGGAATCCTGTGCTCTATCCCCTGAGCTACGGGGGCGAAGTACCTGGATATGGAGGGATTCTCCAGGCGGCTTAGGAGGCCTCTTGGCGCTCCTACACTGCCTCCTGCATTTCCCCGACGCGCGAGTTGCATCCGGAGACGATCCCCGCGCGCCCTGAAGGGTAGCGACGAGGCACTCGCCTCTTGCGCTCACGACGCTGTCCTCCTGCCGCGACTCGCCGAAGAGGGCCACGCTGACGCGGATCGCGCGACCGACCTTCATCAGGGCCTCGCTAGGGCGAGGTTCCTCAGTCTCTGTCCTCCCGCCTACCCTCAGGCCCTCGCACCTCAGGGGGTCTGCGAGGTGAAGTACACATCCGTCGGCTTGACCAAGTTTCAGGTTCCCGCGGGCGTCACCGCAATCGATCTGCACGCCGTCGGCGCAGGTGGGGGCGGTGCCAACACCGGGGGAGCAGTGGTGGCGGTGGCGGCGGGCAGGTGACGTGGTCGCTGGGTCTCGCGGTGACGCCGACAGCGTTGTACGCGGTGACGGTAGGCGGTGATGGGTCCTCAGCCGACGGGACGGCATGGCTCGAGCGCAGTCCCAAGAGGAGTAGACGAGCACCCGTGCGCTAGCCCGTGGAGAACGTACACGGCGCCTGCACGAGGCCGTTCTGGCAGGTGGTGTTGCTCCATGTCGCGGAGCCGAAGGGCAGCGCCGGCGTCTGCACCAGCGAGAGGTTGGCGTTGGTGAAGTCGGCTCCCCCGATGTTGCTGCCCGCCATGGTGGCGTAGGCCAGGTTGGCCCCGTTGAAGTTGGTGTTCGCGAGATTCGCACCACTCAGGTTGGCGGATCCGGACGCGGTGTCACCCGGCGTGACCAACGTGAGCTGGGCGCCCGACATATCGAGGCCCGACATGGTGGCCCCCGAGAGGTTCGCGCCCTGCAGCTGGGCGTTGACCAGGCTCGTGCCCGATGCGAACACCGCCGATGCGGCGTTGACCTGGGGACCCACCAGATTGCCCGAGACCACTTGCCACGAAGTGGGCACCGATGCCGGCGTGCCGGTGAGCCCAATGGCGTTGACCGACCTCAGCGTGCCCGATGCCACAGTGGCCGCAGGGAACGTGGTTCCCTGGACGTTCGCGCCGTTCAGCACAGTGGAGGCCAGCGTGGCGCCCGTGAGATTGGCGTTGGCGAGATTGGCGTTGGTGAGATTGGCCGCGGTGAGGTTGAGCCCCTGCAGCGACTGGTTGGACAGGTCTGCACCCGTGGCCACGACCGCAGGCCCCAGTAGGTAGCCGTTCACCAACGCGAGGCTCGAGTTGAGCGCGCTGGGCGTGCCGGACACCGCACCCGAGGTCAGCTGGGGGAAGCTCGCCACGGACAGATTGGTGCCGGTCACATTCGCACCCGTGAAGGTTGCGTAGTCAATGGCCGCGCCGCCGAACGATGAGCCCGTGAGGTTCACGTTGCTGAAGTTGGTGGACTTGAGGTTGGCATTCGAGAAGTTGACGCCCGGGAGCCCCTGCGAGAGCGCGGGCGTGCCCTGCGCGGTGAAGTTGGCGCCATTGAGTGCTGTTGCGCCCGCAAGATTGACGTTGGGTCCCACCAGGTACTGAGGATTGCCCGGCGCAGACATCACCGCATAACCTGTGGTGAGGGACGACGGCTGCCCCACGATTCCTCCCGCCGCGCCCTGGGACACGCCGTTCAGCACGGTGCTGGCCATGTTGGTGCCACTGAGGTTCGTCGAGGAGAGGTTGGCGTTCGAAAGGTTGGCGCTGCTCACGTTGAAGCCCGACAGGTTGAGGCCCGTCAGGTTCGCGCTCGCGAGATTGGCCGTGGGCCCGAAGATGTACCCGCCGGTGAAGTTCCAGCCCGCGGGGAGCGCGGACGGTGCACTGGTGATGCCCCCGGATGAGGTGTTGTTGAACGTGGCCTGACTCAAGTTGAAACCCGCCAGCGACGTGTTGGCGAGGCTCGTGTTGGTGAAGTCGGCTGTGGGCCCGATGATGACGCCCGCCACGTTGGCCTCGCCCTGCATGTCCCAACCCGCCGGCATGGTGAAGTTGCCACCCCATATGCCACCCGACCTCACGTTGGTGAGCGTGCACGTGGAAAGGTTCGGCAGGCCACCGTCGCTCGAGTTGAAGTTCCAGAGAGTCGAGCTGAGGTTGGCACCCGTGAAGTTGAGGCTGGTGTGCGTGGCCTCCTGGAAGTTGGCGCCGTGCAGGTTGGCGCCCGAGAAGTTCACGTTGTTCAGGTTGGTGTTGTCGAACCAGGCGTCCTGCAACTGAGCATTTTGGAATGTGGTGCCGCTCATGGACGTGGTGATGTAGTTGAAGTAGGCGTGGTCGAAGTTGGCGCC
Organism: Miltoncostaeaceae bacterium; assembly: GCA_044233875.1. Taxonomy (GTDB): domain Bacteria; phylum Actinomycetota; class Thermoleophilia; order Miltoncostaeales; family Miltoncostaeaceae; genus SYFI01. Next base: position 6,432 of record JBIIJJ010000032.1, read on the forward strand.
CGTGAAGTTGGCCGACGAGAACTTGGTGTCACCGTAGAAACTGGCGTACGAGCCGGTCGCGTTCGAGAAGTTGGTGTTCGAGACGATGGTGGCCGTTGCGGTGTTGGTGGTGAAGAACGCGTTGCTCACGTTCGCGCTGGAGAAGTTGGTGTTGGTGAGGTTGGCGTTGCCGAACGAGGCCCCAGACAGGTCGGCGCCCTGGCAGTTGGTGCCGCATGAGGGCGCCTGCATCGATGACTTGCCCTTGCGGGGGGCGCGGTACCTGGTGAACCGGGCTGCGGTGAGGTTCGCCCCGGTGAACCTGGCGCCGCGCAGGGTGGACGACCGGAAGTCCACCTTGCGGAGGTTCGCTCGCTGAAGGCGCGCGCCATTGAGGTTGGCGCGGTTGATGACGGCTCCGGCCAGGTTGGCCCCGCGCAGATCTGCCTTGCGAAGGTCGGCCCGCGAGAGGTTCACACCACGCAGGTCGAGCCCACGCAGGTTCGCGCCGGCCAGCTTGCCGCCCACGCACGTGGCGCCCGGTGCGGGCACGCACGTGCTGGCCGTGGCCGAGGCGGCGAACCCGGGGATGCCGGCAACCGCACCAAGGGAAACGGCGAGTGCGACGATGGCTGGCGTGCGGTTCATGGTGGGTCCTCTCCGACTGCGGCCGGTCAGTCGCTCGGCTGCGTGCTGTTGCTGAGCAGGTAGGGGTTGGGCATATCGGCCAGCGCGAGGTTCGACGAGAAGGCCGGCGGCTGGCAGGCGGCCTGCACGTAGGTGGGGTTCCACATCATTCCGTAGGCGCACTGCTGGAACACCGTGGAGCACGTGGAGTCCTGGAGGTTTGTCATGCAGTCGTTCGCCTGGTCGTCCAGGGCGCTGATGTAGCCCTGATACGTGGTGTTGGATGAGTTGCCCGGGTCACCGGTGATCATGGCCTGGTACTGCGACTGCCACGCCTGGAAGTTCTGGATGACCCCGAATACGCCCTCGGCCGTCTGGGTGAACGTCTGCGCGGGCGAGCCGGCGTTGAAGTCAGCGGTGCCAAACGCCTGCTGCAAGGGTGCGTACTGCACGGAAGTGGCGCAGTCGGTGCTGATCGACGACGGCACGCACGTGTTGGCCAAGCCGCCGTACATGGCGTTGTAGTTGGCCATGAAGACCGACATGGCGGTGCTGTAACTCACCGACGACGCGCTTGGCACCTGATACCCGGGCACGATGCCATTGGCGCAGCTGCCGTTCGCGATGCCCCAGCATTGGTCGGTCTCGGTGATGGTGGAGCTCGATGCGTACTGGCTCATGCCGGTGCTGAACGACTGCGTGGCGCTGGTGCTCGCGAACGACACCCCGACGGTTTCCTTGATGCTGGCGTAGGCGTCCTGCGCTTCCTCCTCGGAGTCGAACTGCACCTGCAAGATCGACGCCCACGCCGCGCCCTGCTGGAAGCCCGTGGGGAAGGAATCGCCGCATTGCTGCATGACGCCAAGGGCGTCGGACATGCTCGCGATGCTGTTGGCGCTGTCGGCGTACGCGCCCGTCATCGTGGGCTGGCCCAGGTTCACGTAGGCCCCCTGCCAGGTCACCAGCCCCACCGCGTAGAACGAGGCGGTGTCCTGCGCCGACGACGCGCTGTATCCGGCGTCAAGCGTCACCTTGGCGAGCGGCACCTTGTAGGTGATGGACGCGCCCACCGACAACGCCTGCTGGACCTCGGCGGCGGTCTCGTAGATCTGGATGCTGCCGATGGTGACGGCATCACCCCCCGACTGCGACGGGTAGAAGCCCTCGCAGCCCGTGGCCAGTTGGCCGTTGGCCGAGTTGAGGTTGCTCCACGAGCTGCCGCTGCCGAGCGTCGGCGTGAAGGGGACCGAGTACGCAGTGTTGGGGGACGAGGGGACGAAGCCCGTGACCGGTGCCGAGGTGGCCTGGTGCTGGCGCGGTGGGTCCCGGCGCCCGGGCACGACGGCCCCTGAACGGATGGGGCTGGGCTCGAGCACCGCGCGGAGCGATCGCGCATCGCGCGGACGCATGCGGGCCACAACGGCGCGGTTGCCGGCATTCGCGGGCACCACCGTGGTGACCGAGTTCGTGCGGGCGTTGTACGACCCTCGCTGGGCGTCGCGCAGATAGTGGGTGCGGCGGGCCCCGTTCACCGTGTAGGTGAGCGCCATGTTGGGGCTGAAGCCCAGGCGTCCCGTCCAGGTGTCGGGCAGGGACCGGGTTCTCATGCGGAATGCCGGCTTGGCCGCCCCGGCGCGCGTGGCGCGCACCACCGACGCGTAGTCGGATGCCCCGCGCAGCGTCACGACGAACGATCCGTTCCTGCGCGCGATGGACAGCCCATCAGCGCCGACGGCCACATGCCGCACGTTGAGCTTCGGCACCGCGAAGGGGCCGAGCACGGGCACATAGGCCGCGCTCGCCGACGCGGCTGCAACGCCGGTGAGGGCCACGGCGAGGAGGCCGATGGTGCGCCGACGCACCTGCCGGCCCTAACCGGTTGACCGGGCGTGCTCGGTGGACGACGACGTGAGGTCCTCCTCCTCGGCACCGGTCAAGGTGAACGGGTTCACCATGTTCGCCAGGTTCGGGTTCTGCGTGAACGCCGTCGGCAGGCACGCCGGCTGCACATACGTGGGGTTGTAGGTCATCGCCTGCGCACACGACTGGAACACCGGCGCGCAGGCCGGGTATTGCGCGTAGAGCAGGCCGCAGTTCTGCGCCTGCAGGTTGAGGGAGTTCATGGCCGACTGCCATGTGGAGACCGACGAACTGGTCGGGTTGGCGGTGATCAGCGCCTGATACTGGGACGACCACGCCTGCATGTTCTGCAGCACCCCGTACATGCCCTCGGCTGCCTGCGTCACCAGGCTCTGGGGCGAATTGTAGGCGAAACTCACGGTGGTGAACGCCTGCTGGATCGGCGCGTAGTTGATCTCGCTGATGCAGTTAGCGGTATTGGCCCCCGGCGTGCACATCGACGCCAGGTTGGCGTACATCACGTTGTAGTTGTTCGTGAAGGTGGCCATGGCGGTGTTGAAGTCGGTGCTGCTCGGCGCCTGGTATCCGGGCACCGCGCCACATGTGGCTGGCCCCCAGCACTCGTCCGTCTCGGTGATGGCGGCGCTCGAGGCCTCGCTGCTCACGGCGTCACTGAAGGCAGCGGAACCGCTGAACTGCTTGCCGTAGGTACCCGAGATGTTGGCGTAGGCGTTTTGGGCATCGGTCGAGCTGCTCAGGGTTATCTGGAGCACCGATGCCCACGCCGCTCCCTGCGTGTAGCCGGTGGGGAACGAGTCGCCGCAGGCGGAGATGAGCCCGAGGGCGTCGCTGAAGGTGGAGATGCCGTTGGCGGCCGACGCGTACTCCGACGTGAACTGCGGGTTGCCCAGGTTCACCACGGCCCCGGTCCACTGCACCGATGCCACCGCGTAGAAGGACGACGTGCTCTGCGCGGTCTGCGTGCTGTACCCGCCGTCGAGCGACACCTTGGCCATCTTGGTGCCGTACGAGATGTTGCCGCTCACCGACAGGGCCTGCTGCACCTCAGCCGCGGTCTCGTAGATCTGGATGGTCCCGTAGGTGAGGGCATCGCCCGCCGACTGCGACGACGAAAAGGTCTCGCAGCCCTGCGTGTACTGGCCGTTGGCGGACAGTACGTTCTGCCACGACTGGCCCCCGCTGCCGAGCACGCTGGTGTAGGGAAGGCTGAACGTGCTGTTGGGTGACGACGGCACATAGCCAGCCGACGTAGTGCTCACGGTGGTCTGGGCTTCGCGCTTGACCGGGTCGGGCTTGCCCGGGATGACGGGGCCCGATCGGATGGGGCTGGGCTCGAACACGGCGCGAACGTCACGCGCTGCGCCGGGGCGCATGCGAGAGATCACCTTGATGTTGCCCGGGGTGGCGGGCACCGAGGTCACCAGGGTGTTCCGGGCGCGGTTGAATGACGGCCGGTCCACGTTACGCAGGTAGTGCGTGCGCGTAGCCCCGTTCACGCGGTAGGTCACCGACATGTTGGGGTTGAACCCCATCCGGCCGTACCAGACCTCGGGCAGCGTGGCGGTGCGCACGCGGAACGCTGCACCGGTCACCTTCTTGTCGCGTCGTGCCCGCACCGCGAACACGTCGGGCGCGGTCCCCGTCAGGCGCACCACGTACGAGCCGTCCTTCTTCGAGACGCTCAGGCGGTTGGCATCCAGCGCCATATGGCGCAGGTTGGCCTTGGGGGCGCCAAACGGTCCAATGACCGGCGCGGCGAACTCCTGCTTGGCACCGAGGGCGTTCGAAGGTGCCGCGGTAGCGTGCGAAGCCGCAGCGGTCACGCTCCCGAATAGGGCAAGAGCTACGGCGAGCCGCAGGGCAGCGGGGGACCGGGTCATGTGGACTCCTCGGGGCGAGGGCGTGGTCTTGCGGGAGCAGCGGACAGTATGCAGAACAGGCTCACGGCCCGCTGACGAGTGAGAGTTGGCGGGCCCCGCGTCCCCCGCGCTCAGTGTCAACGAAGGCTGCTCCGGCGGGGACGCCACAACGTGTTGCGATGCACACCCGAGCGGTCCGTGGACCCGGGCTCGTGAGGACCGTTGGCCGAGATGGAACCTCGAACCCTGCGCGCGAGGGCCTCATCTCGACGAGGGCGGCTGATCCATCGCCGGCGCGGGACCGAGCGCCGCGCGCCTTGGTCTTCGATCAGTATCGAGCAAGAGCTGCATTTTTCCTACATTGCCGATGCAGGCGTTTGTGCACCCAACATGAATCTGGCGCCTCGGGTTGATGCCAGCCGCTTGGCACGACTTCCCTGCACAGAAGGGATTTTGCGCTGGGCCACGTGCAGGCCCGAAAACACACCCCGGAGGATTGGGAATCCTGTGCTCCATCCCCTGAGCTACGGGGGCAGGTGAAACTGACGGCAGGGTAGCGGGCGCACTGGCCCCCATTCGCTGGATGTCCCCAGACGGTTGCGGGGGCGGCGGCGCATGTCTGGCCCTACGGGGGGTGCCAACAGTCGCCTGCAGGCGCACAATCATTCATAGACCGGTCAGGGACCGGCAGACCATGTAGCGGACCACTGAAGGTGCGGGAGAGGCAGAGGTAACGCGCCGTCCGCTACTGGCACAGCACAAGGCGGGGCGACTGCAGCCAGTGGGGCCACGGTCGCCCCGCCGACACGTGTGGCCTCAGTGGGTCAGCCGGCCGCGGCGCGCACCACGCGTACCGGGGCCATCATCCCGTTGTCCTCGTGGAAGAGGATGTGGCAGTGGAAGACGAAC
>JBIIJJ010000229.1:0-2872 GCA_044233875.1 Miltoncostaeaceae bacterium
CTGATGACCGTGAGGTTGGGCAGCGCGGCGGCCTGCTCGAAGAAGTCGGAGAAGGGCGTGGCTGCATCGCCCGCGACGTTGATGACCACCACGGTGGTGCCCGCCGGGGCGAGGGCTGCCACCAGCTGCGTGTCGAGGTTGGCCTCGCCATTGTTGCCGGTGCCGATCTGCGTCTGTGCACCCGCGAGGTTGATGGCGCGCACCCTCACCGGGGCACTGCCGGCACCGAAGCGGCACTTCTGCTGGATCTGCGCAAGGTCCGGCGGGTCGTAGCTCTGGTCGATCTCGAGGATCGCGATGGTCTGCGCCGGGTATGAGGAGCCCGTGCCGATCGCATCGAAGCCGTACGCCTGGGCCATGCCGAATGGCGTCATGGGCGTGCCGAGCCCGTATGCGGAGAGGTCGATGGACGGGGTGTTGGCGCACGTGGGCGTGGCCGGTGCAGCCGGCGAGCCCTGCGGGGGCTTCGGCGTGGGCGTGACCCGCACGGGCGGCGGCACGTGGCTGAGACCGGCGATGCCGGTGGCGACCCCGGCGATCGCGGGGGGCACGGGGATCGCCTTGGGGGCCGCCACGTAGGTGCGGCCATTGCGCGCCCGGTAGTGATGCAGCGGCACGCCGAAGGCGCGCGACATGCGCGAGGCGGGACCGCTCACGATCACCCGGGTGCGCAGCTTGCCCACACGCGCGGTGAGCCCCTCACCCCGCGCCCAACGGACGATCGCCTGGATGTCGGCGTCGGTGGCGCCATGCCTGCGCACGATCTCGCGCAGCGGCGCGCTCTTCACACGGGTGCCCGAGATGCGCGCCAGCAGGCCCTTGCCGTCGTGGCGGACCCCGATGGACACCGACACCCGACGCGACGGATGCACCGGGCGAAGACGCGTGGCCTGGGCCCGATGGTGGCCCGGGGTGACGACCCCGGCAGTTGAGCCGGAGAACCCGGGGAAGCCGTGCGGCACTGCGGCGTCGGCATTCTGCGGAGCGCCCGCCGCCGCGCCGGCCCACAGGCAGGCACCGGCAAGGATGGTGGGGATGGTCGCGCTGAGGCGGAGTGCCATGAGACTCCTTCGGGGGGTCGACTTCACCAGATCATAGTAGGCGGGTTGCCGGTACCCCGATTCCCGGGGTACCGTCACCCCATGCGCGTGGGAATCCTCACAGGCGGTGGTGACTGCCCCGGGTTGAACGCAGTCATCCGCGCCGTGGTGAAGGTGGGCCAGCGCCAGTACGGCCACGAGCACGTGGGGATCCTGCGCGGGTGGCGCGGGCTGCTCGAGGCCGATGCCATGCCGCTCACGCTGCAGGACGTGAGCGGAGTGCTCTCGCGCGGCGGCACGATGCTCAAGAGCTCGCGCACCAACCCCTTCCGGGACGCCGACGCCACCCAGGCGGCGCTCGACGGATTCCGGCGCCTTGGCATCGACGCCCTGGTGGCGATCGGCGGCGAGGACACCCTGGGGGCGGCGAGCCGGCTCCATGCCGAGCACGGCGTGCAGGTGGTGGGTGTTCCCAAGACCATCGACAACGACCTCTCGGGCACCGACTTCACGTTCGGGTTCGACACCGCCGTGCAGATCGCCACGGACGCCATCGACAGGCTGCACACCACCGCCGAGAGCCACGACCGCGTGATGGTGGTGGAGGTGATGGGCCGCCACGCCGGATGGATCGCCCTCTATTCCGGGCTGGCCGGCGGCGCCGACTACATATTGATCCCCGAGAAGCGGCCCGATATCGAGGGCGTGCTGGAGTCGGTGCGAAACCGCCATGAACGCGGCCTCGACTACTCGATCGTGGTGGTGAGCGAGGGCGTCGACCTGGGCGACGAGGGCGTGCAGGGCGAGCTGGATGAGTTCGGGCATGCGCGCCTGGCCAAGCAGGGAGTGGGCGACCGCCTCGGGGTGATCATCCGCGAGGCCACCGGCTACGACACCCGTGTGACCGTGCTCGGGCACGTTCAGCGCGGGGGCTCACCCACCGCCCGCGACCGCATCCTCGCCACGCGCTTCGGCACGCGTGCCGCGGAGATGGTGGCCGACGGCCTGTGGGGCCGCATGGCCGCCCTGCACGGCGACACCGTGAACGACGTGCCGCTTGCCGAGGCCGTGGGCACCCTCAAGACGGTGCCGCCCGCCTACTACGAGCTGGCCAGGCCCTTCTTCGGATAGGCCGATGTAGGGCTAGCCCCCTTTTGCCCTCGGGTGCGGCTGCGATTGACTGCCCGCGTGTCACGACTCTCGCGGAAGGGCCCTGCCATGAAGCACCGTTCACGCGTCGTCGCGGGCCTGCTGGCCTCGGCAGCAGCCGCGGCCATCGTCACCGGGTGCGGCAGCAGCGACCCTGCATCCGGCACCGCGGCAGCTACCGGCAACGCAGTGGGCACCTCGGCGGCCCGCTCGGGGGTCACCGACGGGCTTCGCAACTCGCGCTACTGCGAGGTCATTCCGATCACCGTTGACGGCGACCACCTCATCGCCCACGTCTACAGCACCCAGGGCGTCAGCGACTGCCCCGATGAGGTCTGGAGCACCCTCACCGCGCAGGGCGTGATGAGGCAGTACAAGGCCATCCAGGCCCGGCTCAACGGACCCCGGTACTGGACGCTCGACGGGGTCAGCGCGGGTGGCGTCAGCCGCGGCGGTGGGAGCTACACCTTTGGATCCGACCCCGGCCTCGAGACCGTTCTCCGCGCCACGATCACCGCCCGGAAGGGCGAGGGCACCATCGGGCCGTCGTACTACAGGCCCAACGAGGTGAGGCGCGACACGGTGGTCGTGTTCAAGGAGGGCCGGCCCGTGTTCGAGCTCACCGACCCCGATGGCAGGGTCTACATCATGCAGTCGTACGCCCGGTTCGTGGACACCGGCCT
>JBIIJJ010000033.1:0-11530 GCA_044233875.1 Miltoncostaeaceae bacterium
CCCTGATTTCCTCTCACCTGCACAGCGCATCATGCGCTGTGCAGGTGGCAGGCAGTGGCCAGGAGGCCGCTACTGCGGGTGCAAGGTGATATCCGGTGATGGTGAGCGCATCACCTGCCCCAACGGCGACATGACCATGACCGGCTGCTGACGGCCTAAGCGATGGAGCCGTGGCTCCTCGCCGGCCCACCACCGCCTGCATCACGGTGCCCTTCACGGGGTCAGCGTCAAGCGGTCCCCGAGCCAGCGTGGCGGACGAGCGTGGCGGGGAAGAAACCGAGCATCGGCCCCGAGCAGATGACCCCCCTCGCACCATCGGTCGAATGAGGGAAGAGGGGGGATCAGGAGGGCGCTCCTGCCCCCCTTCTGGTCCGCCCCATGAGTTGCCCCCCGGGGGGATGGGGGCACACCCTCGCGGGAAGGTCCGGGGGTCGTCGTTACTGGGTGCCCTTAGGCGGAGTTCCAGAGCGCTGCTGGTCCACAGTTGCAGGCGCCCAGGCTCACCCGAGCGCCTGCACAAGGGAGGTCAGCAGCCGGTGCGCGTGTGTGCGCTCGGCGTCACCGAGCCGTTGGGGCAGGTAGTCGCGTACCACGACGCGCCGGTGAGTATCGCGCCGGTGAGTATCGCGCCGGTGAGGTCCGCCACGGCGAGTTTCGCGTCGGTGAGGTTCGCCCGGTCAAGCTTCGCGTTGATGAGCTTCACGCCTTCGAGGTTCGCTCCGGTGAGGTTCGCTCCGGTGAAGTTCGCTTCGTTGAGGTTCGCTCCGGTGAGCTTGGCGCCAGAGAGGTTCGCGTTGGTGAAGTTCGCGTTGATGAGGGACGCAGGGAATTCACGAGGGACCCTCCCGGCGCTGAAGTTCGCTCCGGTGAGGTTCGCTCCGGTGAAGTTCGCTTCGTTGAGGTTCGCGTCGGCGAATCTAGCGCGAGAGAGGTTCGCTCCGGTGAAGTCCACACCCTGGAAGTTTCTGCGGCCGAGGTCCACTCCGGTGAGGTCCTTGCCGGCGAAGGACTGGCCCCGGCAGTCGGGGAAGCACCGCGGTTGATCTTCCGCTGCCCCCGCCTGGCGTATGGCGGCCGTGGAAGTCGCCGCGGGCGGGCTGGCCTCGGACGCGCTGCCTCCGCATCCTGCGAGGAGAACCATTGACGTCGCCGCTACGGCGGCGGTGGCGAGGATGGCGGTGGTGCGGAGGCGCATGGGGAGTCTCCTAAGTCGCGGTGCGCGTGGTGAGAGGGTAGCGGTGGGGTGCCGCATAGCGCGCGATGCAGCGCTCCGTCAGCCCAAACCCCACCAATGCAGCCGCCAAGGCTCACCCGAGCGCCTGCACGCAGGAGGTCAGCAGCCGCCGCTGCTCACAATTCCGCCCTCGCAGGTGGAGTGGCCCCAGGTCGGGCCGCCCCGGCAGTCGCCGCCAGGTCCGAGCACGCAAGTCTTCTCCCCGGTGTCGGGTGCGTCTATTCCTCGTCGCGAATCAGGTACTCGGCGAAGCGGCGCCGCAATGACTGCAGAGGGGTCCTTGTGCGGGCGGTCAGCGTTGGCGGCATGGCGTAGTACGCCGTCGCCAGCACCTCCATCAGCAGCTGGAAGCGCCGCACGCGCGGGGTGAGCGTCTCGGGGCTGTCACCCGGGCCGGACACCAGGACGTCTATGCCGACGCGCCCGGCCTCGTCGAGGATGCGTCGGGCGTGGAATGGCGACGACACGGCGAGCCACGGATGCAGGCCCGTCTCGCCCGTCATCCGGCCCATCGTCGCAACCGTCTGGCGGGTGTTCGCGCCGGGGCGCCCGGTAAGGATGGCCGCAGCCGGGATGCCGTGATCGACCAGCCACGCGGTCATGTCCGCGGTCTCGTCAAGCGTGTGGCCCGCAGCGTCGACGGAGGTGCCGCCGCTGACGACGATCGTGGATGCGAGCCCCTGGTCGAACAGCGCGCGCGCATGGCCGAGTCGTGCGATGAGTTCATCGCTGGGGCCCGTCGGGAGGGTCTGCGCGCCGAAGACGACGATCGCGGTCCGACCGCCGGTCCGGTCGTCGATGATGGGCGGGCGGATCGCACGACGCTCGGCGAGCACGACGCGGCCGCCGAGCACCGCACCGGCGCCGACCAGGATGGCCGTCGAGGCCAGGAGGGCGCGGAGGGCGCGAGTGGCGACCGTTCTCACCACGCGCCTCGCGTCATCCGCCCGCAGCCGACGTCGTCGTGCGCACCGAGAGCCCCCACGCCGTGAGTACCCGGCGCGTGCACAGCCCCATCGCATAGCCGGTGACGAGCGTGTCGTGCTGTCCCTGCGTCAGGAAGGCGATCTCGGCCGTGCCCCGGGCGCACTCGAGTACCGCGACGTCGTGCGCGACGCCGGCCAGGGTGCCGGTCTTGTGGGCGATGCGGATGTCGTCCTCGGTGGCGCCGAGGGGGATGCGCGAGTTGCGGATCGAGTGCCTGAGAGCCCGCGCCGACACGGGGTGGCGGGCGGGATCGCTCGCCGCCGCGAGCAGGGCAAGGGCATCGCGGCAGGTCGTCACGCCGCCGACTCCGGCCTCGGCGTCCGCCTCGACCACGGTGCGCACGCATCCGAGCCGCGCGACGACGTCCGCGACGCGGGCGACGCCAAGCAGCTCGACGAGCTGGCGGGCGCAGGGGTTGTCGCTGGCGCCGAGCATCAGACCCAGCATCTCGACGACGCCGATGTCCCGCGCGGGGTCGAGGAGGTCGAGCACGGATCGGTCGCGCGACGCGACGCCCAGGGCGGTGACGGCGATCCGCTGGGATGCGTCGAGCGATCCATCGGCGATGGCGTGATCGGCGGCGATCGCCACTGCGAGCTTGAGAAGGCTCGCGGCGGGGTGCTGGGCGTCCGCCGCAGCGCCCGCTTCCCATAGCCGCCCGTCGGTGCTGATCCTGACCAGCACGGACCGGCCGGGCTCGCTGGCGTAGTCGGCGAGCGCCCGCTCGGCGAGGGCGGCGGCGCCCACCTCACAGTTCCTGCCGCGCAGCCAGCTGCGCGAACAGGCCGCCGGACCGGAGCAGTGCGGCCGGCGTGCCGGTCTCCGCGATGGCGCCGTCCGCGATGACGATGAGCCGGTCGGCCTGGCGGATCGTCGACAGGCGGTGCGCGATGACGATGCGCGTGGCGGAGGACTCCTGGATCGTGCGCATCACGACCGACTGCGTCGCGTTGTCCAGCGCGCTGGTGGCCTCGTCGAGCAGCAGTATCGGCGGGTCCCCGGCGATCGCGGCCGCGATCATCACGCGCTGGCGCTGGCCGCCGCTGAGCCCCGAGCCACCTTCGCCGACGGGGGTATCCAGGCCCAGCGGCAGGCGGGCGAGATCGTCGGCGAGTCCCGCGCGCTCCACGATCGAGGCGAGGACGGCATCGTCGAGTCGGCGGGGACCGCAGATGCAGTCGCGGACCGTGACGCCGAGCGGATGCGAGGACTGCAGCACGCTTCCCATCTGCCTGCGCACCGCGGCGACATCGAGGGTTGCGAGGTCCGAACCGTCGTACGTCACCATGCCTGACCAAGGCTCCTCGAAGCCGAGCAGCAGGCGGGCCAGGGTCGACTTCCCGCCGCCGGACGGTCCGACGAGTGCGACGAACTCCCCGGGCTCCACGGCGAACGACACGCCAGAGAGCAGCGGTGTGCGGTCCCGCCGGTAGCCGAACTGCACGTCATGGAAGGCGACCGTGCCCCTGAGCGCTGGGGGGGGCGTCCGGCCAAGCTCGGTCGGGCCCGAGATGATCGGCTCGACGCGCGCGAGCTGCGGGCCGTACTCGGAGAGGTACAGGAGGTTGCTGGTGATCGCGATCATCGCGATCGTCACCTGCGCGAGGGCGGCGTACATGGCGAGGAATGTCCCAGGCGCGCTCGCCGACCCGGGAGTGAGCCCGCCGTCGGGGAAGAGTGCGACGGACACGATGAACGCCGCCAGCACGGCGGTCGGCGCCGCGATCTCGATGGGGCCACCGAGCGACACCGCGCGCAACCGCGCGCGCATTGCCTGCGTGCTCGCCTGCTGCGCGCGGGCCCAGCGCGCCAGCGCGCGGTCCTCGGCAGCGCCCGCCCGCCAGGACACGATGTTCCCGAGGATCGACAGGAGCAGCGCATCAGTCTCGCTGCGCCGCTCCAGGAGCGGCACCAGCAGCGTTCGCCCGTGCATATGGACGGCGACGGAGGCAGCGAGCACGACGGCCACGGTGCCTGCGGCGATCAGCGCGGAGACGGCGTCCGCCGCGACCAGGTAGCCGATGCTGACGAGGCCGAAGACGGATGTCAGCATGACGGAGACGACGGCCTCGTCGATCCACCTGCGCGCGGTGTCGACGGCCAGCGTGCGGCTCGCGATGTCGCCCACGCTGCGGGCTCCGAAGAACCCCGCCTTCAGCCGCAGCATCCGCGCCGCGACGCCCGCCCCCAGCGGGAGGTCCATGCGATCCAGGATGCGCACCACCAGCCGTCCGCGCTGCAGCGCGAGGAGCGCCAGCCCGACGCTCGCGAGGACGAAGATACCCAGCATCACGAGCAGCAGGTCCAAGCGCCCCAGCGGCAGGGCCGTTCCGAACACGGCGCCCGTGGTGAGCGGCAGCACCAGCGACCCCAGGCCGGTCACGACGGCGAGGACGAGCAGTTCCCAGAGCGCGGGCCGCTGCCGGCGCAGCGACCACCTGACCAGCGACCACCATCGCGCCGTCTCGGGCAGGTCGACGGCGAAGGCGACGGCCTCCGGCTGGAGTTCCTCTGCTTCACGCCGCCGGACGGGGCGCGTGACGCGGGTGCCGCCGTCGACGATCAGCGAGCGCTGGCGCTCCGGGAAGATCACGGCCGGCGCGTCGTCGGTGCGGACCAGCAAGGGCACGGGGATGTTCCTGAACCAGCGCCCCGTGAGCCGCACCCGCCAGCTCATCCATCCGGAGGCGGCAGCTGTGCCCTCCTCCAGGGTGAGCGTGGCGGCATCGATCGGGTCGACGGCCGGGTGGCCCAGCGCCGCGCCCACGACCGCGAGCGCATCCGCGGTGGGATCGGCGCGCACCGGCGCCGCGAGGGCCGTTGCTCCGTGGCGCGCGGTGAGGCTGGACACGACCTCGGCGAGGGGATCGGGTGGCACTGGCCGGCCTGACGGCGACGGGGCATCTGGGCTAGCCACGTGCGAGCTCCGCGAAGCGCCCGCCGAGCCGCAGCTCGTCGAACGAACCCTGTTCCACGATCGCCCCGCGCTCCATGACGATGATCCGATCGGCGTCGCGCACGCTGCTCAGCCGGTGCGCGACCACGAGGCATGTGCAGCCCCGCTCCCGCAGGGTCCGGGCCATCTCGAACTCCGTGAGCGGGTCCAGCGCGCTGGTCGCCTCGTCGAGGATCAGCAATCCGGGGTCCCGGACGAGTGCCCGGGCGATCGCCAGTCGCTGCAGCTCGCCGCCGCTGAAGCCGTGCCCCGTCGACGTGATGCGCTCCTCGAGTCCATCGGCGCGTGCCTCGATCACGTCTAGTACGCAGGCGTCGACGAGCGCGCGGCGGATGGCCTCCCGCGTCACCGACGGATCGAACATCGTGATGTTCTCGGCGATCGTCCCGGGCATGAGCACGGGGTGCTGGGGCACGTAGCCCACGCGCAGGGCGCGCTCGCGGCGCAACAGGTCGAGACGGGGTCGTCCGTCGATGCGGACGGATCCCCGCCACGGCTGCAGCTCGCCGATCGCGAGTCGCGCCAGGGTTGACTTGCCGCTCCCGCTGGCCCCCACCACGGCGAGCCACGAGCCGGCCGGGACGTGCAGGGCCAGCTCCGACAGCAGGGGTGGTTCGTCGGCCTCGTAGCCGAAGGTCACGCCGCGCAGCTCGAGCTCCAGCGGCCCGTCCGGGCGCACATGCTCTGCGCCCGTCGAAGTGGCCTCCGGATCAAGGTCGAGGAGCGCCACCGCTTCCGCCTGGCGCTGGATGCTGCCGGCCCACTCGACCAGGGTGCCGATGGTGACGAGCTGCCGGGTGAGGACGAAGATGGCGAGGAGCAGGGTCTGCGCCGCGGCAAGGGTCCCCAGCGACAGGTCGCCGGCGAAGACGAGCAGCGAGCCCACCGCGAGGCTGAGTCCCAGCCCGAACGTGTACGTGAGCGTGGGGATCAGGCCCACGCGCTGGCCGTCCATCGCGAGGTCCGACCATGCATCCATGGCCTCCGAGCGGCGCTGGCTCCAGCGGTCGAAGACCCATGGCTCCCAGCCTGCGGCCTTGATCGTCTCGATGGATGCGACGGTGTCGGTGGTCCCGGCCGTGAGCGCGATCAGCGTGGCGTCGGCGCGCGACTGCAGGATCCGCCGCCGCCGGAGCAGGACCGAGCTGACGAGCACGGAGCAGGCCACGGTCGCCAGCCCCACGAGCGCCAGCATCCAGCTCAGCGTGACCACGACGATCGTGTAGACCGAGATGGCGACGACGCTGGCCAGGGCCATCGGCACGAACAGCCCGCTCAGCAGCGAGTAGTACTGCAGCGCACCTACTCGCGCCGTCAGATCACCGGTGCCCCAGCGCTCGATCGTCGGCACCGGGAGCCGGAGGATCTGCCACGTAAGGCGCGTTGACGCCGTCGCGCCGATCCGGACGGAGAGCCGCGAGAGGGTTCGGTACTGCAGCAGCGTGGCCGCGGCGATCAACAGGGCGGCCACCACCATGCCGATCACCACCGGCGTGCTCCACTGCCGGTTGCCGGAAACGAGGTACTGGTCGACGAAGGCCCGCTCGAGGAGCGGGACCACGACGCTCGGGACGGTCGCGAGCGCGGCGGCCAGGGCGACGTAGGCGTACGCCTTTGGGCTCTGCGACAGCAGCGTTCGGATCAGCGCAATCGGACGCCCTGTGCTCGTCTGCTCGGTCACTTCGTGATCTGCTCGAGCGGGCTGCCATCGGACAGCACGACCGAGACGGATGCGAGATTGCCGGTCGGCACCTGAGCGTCCGGCCCCCGGCCGGTGGTCCAGGCGTAGCCGGACGGGGTGTCGGGGTCGGCGTCGAGGGTTACGGCGACCTCGACGACGGGACCGGCGGCGGTGACAAACCCGGGAAACTGGTCGTTGCCGCCGACGAGCAGCTGGATGCGCTCTGCGTTCGCGGGCAGTTGGCCGACGGATCGGACTGTGCCGGAGATGTAGCCGTACTGGGCCTCCGGGAAAGACGACACCGCCACCAGGGCGGGCATGCCTACGCGGACCTTCCCGCCCTCCGCTGCCGGCAGGAATCCGACGGCGATGTCCCTGGTCAGCGGATCGATGACCATCAGGGGCGTCCCGGGCTGCGTGATGCCACCCCGCCACGCCACGACGCTGACGACGATCCCGGCCACGGACGCGCGGATCTGCTCGGTGGTGCCGGTCCTGGTCTGTACCGCGGCGACCAGCTCTCCCTTCGTGGTCCGATCGCCGGGGTTCACGAGGATCTGGGTCACGCTGCCGCCCACCGCTGCGCCCTCGACGACGAAGCCATTGGCGGGCACGATCATCCCCTGCCCCGAGACGGTCTCCGGGGCGCGCCCGAGGACGGCCCACAGGAGCCCCGCGAGGAGGAGCAGGGCCCCGGCGGCCAGCATTATCCAGCCGCGGGGATCGGTGACCGGGAGCCGGGCGGAGACCGCGTCGGCGGGGTGGATCACTTCGTGCTCAGAAGGGGGCACCCCCTTAGTGTGCCAGAGGGCGAATCGCCTCTGACCGCGCCCGGCTGGGATCCGGGAGTGCACTACGCTGGCCCTCATGCGGGTGGCTGTCCGGGCCTCCCGCGCTCGCCCCGCACGACGCGTCTCGAGGTCGAGGGCTCGGACGAGAGATGGAGGTCAGCATGTGCGGGATCGCCGGAGTCCTCGGACCACCCGAGCGCACGACGCCGCTGATCGCGCGGATGCTGCAGGCCATCGAGCACCGCGGCCCCGATGATGCGGGCACGTTCGTCGGCTCCGATCTCGCGATCGGCGCGACCCGTCTCGCGATCGTCGACCGCGAGGGTGGCCGGCAGCCGATGTGGGCGCCGGACGGGCACCTGGGCATCGTCTGCAACGGCGAGGTCTACAACGCCCGAGAGATCGCGGAGGACCCGCTGCTGAAGGACGTGCCGGCCCGGACACGATGCGATACCGAAGTGGTCCTGCGGATGTACGCGGCAGGCGGCCATGCGGACCTCCCGGAGATGCTGAGGTCCCTGCGCGGGATGTTCGCGCTGGCCATCTACGACGAGCCGCGCAGCCGCCTCGTCCTCGCGCGTGATCCCTTCGGCATCAAGCCGCTCCACTACCGGCTGTCCCCCGACGGCGTGCTCCTTGCCTTCGGGTCCGAGATCAAGTCCCTGCTCGCCGATCCCGGCTGCCCCCGGACGCTGAACCGCGATGCCCTCGTCAGCTACCTGTCTCTGCAGTACAACCCGCTGCCCGAGACGTTCTTCTCGGGCATCCACCGGCTGCCGGCGGGGGCATTCGCCACCGTGGACATCCCCTCCGGTCGCATGGAGATCCACCGCTACTGGACCTACGCGTTCGACGACGCCCCACAGGAGGACGCGGACGTGCTGGCGGCGCAGGTCCGCACCGTGATGGAGGAGTCGGTTACCCATCACCTGATCAGTGACGTGCCGGTCGGCGCGTTCCTCAGCGGCGGCGTCGACAGCGCCATCATTGCCACGCTCGCGCAGGAGGAACTGCGGGCCGCGGGCCGCGGGCCGCTCAAGACCTTCACCATCGGCTTCGAGGAACTCGACGAGTTCGAGGGCGCGCGGGAGGTGGCGGAGCGCATCGGCACGGACCACCACGAGATCACGATGACGGCGGACGACTTCGCCGGTGCGCTCCCCGATATCGCGTGGCACTTCGATGAGCCCGTCGGGGACCCGTCGGCGTTCCCGATGTTCCTCCTGGCGCGCGCCGCCCGCGAGCACGTGTCCGTCGTCCTGTCGGGCGAGGGCGCGGATGAGCTGTTCGGCGGCTACCGCGTCTACCGCGAGCCCCTCGCG
This sequence comes from Miltoncostaeaceae bacterium, assembly GCA_044233875.1. Taxonomy (GTDB): domain Bacteria; phylum Actinomycetota; class Thermoleophilia; order Miltoncostaeales; family Miltoncostaeaceae; genus SYFI01. The sequence goes on from JBIIJJ010000033.1 coordinate 8,972, forward strand.
GTCGACCGCGTGCGACGGCTGCCGCGTCCCGTGCGGGCGCTGGCCGCCCGGCTGGGAAAGTCCCGGGCCGCGTTCCGCGGGGTCAACTACCTGCGCCGGTCCACGACCGACCTCGAGGATCGCTACTTCGGCGGCGGCTACGGTGCGTTCACGACGGACGAGGTCGGTCGGCTGTTGCGGTCGGCGACCATCGAGCCGCACGTCCGGCCCGGGCGCGAGCTCGAACTGACCACCCCGGGCTACTCCGCCCTGTCGGAGTCGCGCCGCATGCAGCTGATCGACCTTCACGGCTGGCTCCCGGGCGACATCCTGGCCAAGGCAGATCGGATGTCGATGGCAGGCTCCATCGAGCTGCGAGTGCCTTTCCTCGACCTCGGCGTTGCGCGGGTCAGCGCCCGCGTGCCGGATTCGCTCAAGTACCGGGACGGCACGACGAAGTGGATCCTGCGGCGCGCCTTCCGGGGGCGGCTGCCCGGGTCGACCGAGCGACGGCGGAAGCTCGGATTCCCGACGCCGCTGCGCCAGTGGATCACGCGGCATCCGGATGCGTTCCTCGCGCCCATCCGTAGGAACGCGCGCCTCGCCGGGATCATCGACATGGCGTACGTCGAGGAGCTCGCAGCGCGGCACGCCGCGGGGCGGACGGACGCGTCGCGACGCCTGCTGCTCCTGCTCATGCTCGCCGGCTGGCTCGACGCCTTCATGGAGGGCGACCCGATCGTGCCGCCCTCCCGGCGGGCGCAGCAGGCGCCAGCAGATCCGTTGGTCGGGAACCTGGACCTGCGCTCGGACTACCGCCGGACCGAGCCCTCTCGGGCAGACGAACGTTCCGAGGATCCCCGGCCCGGTGTGGTGAACAACTTCGCGAGCCGTGCTGCGGGCGCCACACCCCGCTGGATCGTGCAGCACTACACCTACGACGACTACGACGCGAGCCTGAAGCTGTATCTGGCCGACGGTGGCAACTCTGCGCACTACCTCGTGCCCGCGGAGGGTCCGTTCGTCCAGCTGCTTGTCGCTCCGGAACACCAGGCGCATCACGCAGGCAGTGGAGCGCTCCTGCCGTCGAGTGCACTCAACCCCTACGTCGCAGGCGGGGGGCTGACCGAGGACATGAACAGCTGGTCCTACGGGATCGAGAATGTGAATGACGCCCTGACGCCGTTTCCCGAGGCCCAGATTCGCCGCACCATCGAGGTCATGGACGCCCTCGTCCGGGATACCGAGGGCTTGGACCCGCGGTACGTGATCGCGCACTCGGACTGGGCCCCCGGCCACAAGATGGATCCGGGGCCCTACTTTCCCTGGCAGACCCTCGCCAAGGCGAGCGAGCTGTACCCGGACGTCACATCACATGATTTCGGCGTCTACTCGTTCATCCCCCGGGCAGCGGCTCCCCCGGTCGTCGTGTCGGCGCTGCAGGCCAGCGATCCCGCGGAGATCATCCGCGTGCAGGAGGGGTTACGCAGGCTCGGGTACGCCATCCCCGTCACCGGTGTGCTCGACGAGGTCACCCTCGGCGGGATCTTCTCTTTCAAGATCCACTTCCAGAACCAAGTCGTGATCGCACAGCACGAGCATTGCTGGCTCGATATCGTCCGTGATGTCGACGCTCGTCGAAACCGGCAGCTGATTGCCCAGTGGACGACCGACGATCACCTCGTGCTCGAGGACGTCATTCGCCAGTACGGGTGACATCGTGACTCCAGCGATGTGTCGCTCGAGTGTCGTTACGGCGTGAGACGGGCGTAGCGCAGGAGCCCGTCGACGTCATACCCCGCGGGCGCGCCCTCGCGTGCTCCCCGGCGTGCTCAGGTTCGCGCAGACCAGGCGCTCGCCGCTCGGGTTCGTGTGAATCAGATGCGCTGAGGCCAGGTGCGCACGGTCCGGAAACGCTCGGTTCAAGTCCGCGCCGACACAGTTGGTTCCGGGACGTATCTCGCAGCCGTTGACGGTGCGGGCCTGTGCCGGGCCGGCCAGGAACGCGGTAGCCAGTAGGGGAGTGAGAATGAATCCGACGGTTCGCATGAAGAACCGCCGGAGTGGGCTTTCCCCGTTACTGGATCACCGCGATCGCTCGCGGTTAGCCAGGCGTCAGGGATTCATCGCTCAGCCGGTCAGCAGCCGGTGTTGGACAGTGCCGTTGGGGCAGGTGATGCGCTCACCATCACCGGATATCACCTGCACCCGCAGTAGCGGCCTCCTGGCCACTGCCTGCCACCTGCAGAGCGCATCATGCGCTGTGCAGGTGAGGGGAAATCAGGGAATCACCTTAATTCATTAGGCCAGGCGATGATGCCCAGCCGCATAGATAGGGTTTCAATGCACATGTGAGGGCTGTTTGGCGATATACCCCCGGCGCACGCGGTCACGCACTGAAGAATGCCCTGCAGGAAGGCCTCACGTTGTTGGGGTGACTCCAAAAAAATCTTCCTGGGGGTGTCGGCGGCGGCGTTGCGGGCGGGCGCCGCTTTCGTCGTCGCCGGTGGAGGGGGCGCGCCCTCGGGGCCGTCGCCCCCGCATCCTGCGAGGAGAACCATCGACGCCGCCGCAGCGGCG
>JBIIJJ010000034.1:0-11315 GCA_044233875.1 Miltoncostaeaceae bacterium
CCCCGGGCTTATGTCACATCTCAGTTACATATGTCAAATACATTTAAATATGGCCAGGGTGGACGTGAATCCATGTAAGTAGGCACGCCCGCCCACGGGGCCGATTTCGCCATTGCAGAAGAACCCCGCGACCGGGATGTCGCCGAGGACGTCGGCGATGGCGCGGGCGTCGTGATGGGGCTCGGGGAACATGCGGGTGCCGCGCCCGTTGCACGTGAACAGCAGCGCCCCGCCCGCCTGATCGCGCGGCACGGCCGCCAGCACCGCCCGAAGGTCGGCATCGGCCGATGCGTGGTCGCGCACCTGCAGGCGCATCACCTGGCCCACGCGCACCTGCTCGCCCACCACCACGGCGCCCGTCTGGGGGTCGCCTCCCGCGATACCCCGGATGAGGAAGTCGCCCTGCTCGAGCACCGGCTTGTTGCCGTCGATCACCAGGCCCGCGAGCACCCCCTGCTCCGCCATTGCGCGCTCATCAGGGGGCAGCGCCCCGATCACCTCCTGCAGGCGGGTGAGGGCAGGCCGGCCGGCAAGTGAATGGATGACGCCCCCGTCGCATGAGGTGATGGTCATCTCCGGCCCCACCGGGCGACACCCCTGCGACACCAGGGGCACGGCGCCCGGCACCACCACCCCCACTGCGCCGGCGGTCAGCACCCGGCCGCCGATCAGGAGCCTGTGGCCGCCGGGTGCGGTGGCCCCAGACGCCATGCCGCCGATCACCGGTCGCCGGGCCGGCATGCCGTCGGCGTCGTTCAGGGCCTCCGGGGGGAACGTGAAGGGGTCGGCAAGCAGGATGACCGCGTCATCCGACGCCAGGGCCGCGGGCGCAGCCGGCTCCACATGCGGGGGCCATCCGGTGAGGGTGATCTGGCCGTCCGGTGCCTCGGCGGGCTCCAGGGCAAAGGCCTCGAGATCGGTGCCCGGCAGCACCGCGGCCCAGAGCGTGAGCCCGGGCGGGCTCTCCACCTCGCGGCCCGTGCCCGCCACCGCCTCGGCGGTGCAGCCGATGAGCACGCCCGGGGCGAGGTCGCCCTCGATGATGGCCGTGATGCCCGGGGCATTGGCCATGAGGTCCGGTGTGGCGAACACCACCACGAGGTCGGGTGCGGTGCCGCCGAGGTCCGCCGATACCGCGGCGCACGCCTCACGCGCGGCCTCCCCGGCGTTCCCGTTCGTGCTCAGCGCGGAGGCGAATCGGTTCATGCGTGGATCCTATGGCTAACCCGCCTATTCGCCCCGGGCGCTTGACATGGCACTACGTGGCTGGTCTGGTTCGCACGATGCGATCGTCCGCGAACCGCACGTCCCCCCTTCGTCGCCTCGGCGCGGCCATCGCGGTGGCACTGGCGATCGCGGCCTGGTTCGGCGCCGTGTTCGTGTGGACGAGCTCCGATCGCGTCACCACCGCGAGTGGGTTCACCGACGTGACGGTGCAGACCATCCAGAGCCCCGACGGCGTGGAGGCAGCGAGGACGACCCTGCTCGCCGCGGTGAACACCTTTGCCGCTGCCCGCGGCTACGACCTCACGGCGTCATCGCGCGAGCGCATCAGCGAGGGCATCACCGAGGCGCTCACCGAGGCGCAGTTCCCCGACCTCATGGGCCCGGCCATCGAGCGGGCACGCGAGGCGTACGAGGCCGCTCCTGACGGCCCGATCACCATCGACTTCTCCGCGCTCCGGCCCATCGCGGTGGCCAAGGTGGGGCAGGTGAGCCCCGACCTGGTCAAGGCCATCCCGCCGGACGCGGATCTCACGGTGACGGTGCAGAAGAGTGACGTGCCCGGGGTGGCATCCACCGTCGTGGGCGCGAGCGACACCCTGCGCATCCTGCCGCTGTGGCTGGTGCTGGGCGCACTGGTGCTGGGCGGCCTGGCGCTGCTGGCGTCCGGCAACCGGCCCCGCATGCTGCGCGTGCTCGGCATCGCGTCGCTCATCATCGCGCTGGTGCCGCTGGTGCTACGGCTTGCCGTGCCACCGGTGGCCGCATCGTTCGCCGAAGCCGGCACCGGCAGCGACCTGGTGTTCACCGCCACGTCGACGGCGCTCGGGCACTGGTGGATCGCCCTCATCGTGTGCCTTGCCGTGGGCGTCGCCCTGCTGGCTGCGGGCATCTACGCCGGCCGGCGGCAGCCCCCGCGCCGCGCACCCACCGTGCTGGGCCGCTAGCTCCCGACGGGCGTGCTGCCCGCGTCGGGCGGGTCGACGACCGCGTGCGCCTCCCGCGCCCGTGGAGCGGGCACCATGATGTCGCGGGGACCCCCCGCCAGGTAGTCGGGCACATCGAACCCGGCCATGCGCCGCACGTAGGCGGGAATGCCGGCATCGGCAAGGAGCCCCTGGATCATCTCCGCCTCGGGCTGGTTGTGTGCGATGGCCACGCGCACCCACTCCACCTCGGGCGTGCGCGGTTCGTCGACGATGCCGGCGCCTGCGGGGCGGGCCAGGAGCGCACCAAGCGCGAACCCGGCCACGTGCACCCAGTGGGCGGTGTCGGCCTGAGCGCCCGAGACGGCGGCGATGGTCTCGTAGGTGATCCACGCGGCGATGGGAATCCACGCGGGCAGGCCGGGGCGTCGGTCACCTGCGGGAGCGTCGCCTGCGTGCAGCAGTCGCAGGCGGGCGTGGGGGAACAGCACGATGTAGGCGCCGAGCACCGCCGCCACCACGCCCGAGCCGCCGATCACCGGCTGGCCAGACGAGGAATCGATGAGCGCCTCCATGAGGAATGCCACGTAGCCGCACGCCAGCACGAACGGCAGGAACCGCACGCGGCCCAGGCGCTCCTCCACCGACGGGGCGAACACCCACAGGAACACCAGGTTCCCCAGTAGGTGCCACCACGAGCCATGCAGGAACTGCGCGGTCAGCACCTCGAGCCAGGCGGAGTGCTCGTACGACAGGGCCACGCAGGGGTCGCCCCCGATGCCCGCGCCGGTCACGTGCGCGGGCACCATTCCCCACCTGCAGGCGAGGGCCTGTGATGAGTCGATCACGTTGCCGTCGTCCGGGCGCAGCGACTGCACCACCCACATCACCGTCCACGCCGCCATGAGCGCGTAGGTGAGAACCGGGACCCGTGGGCGCGGCAGGTCGTCCGAGAGGATCCGCGCCACGGGGCGGCCTACCCCAGGATGTTCATGAGGAGCGCCGCCTGCACATGCAGGCGGTTCTCCGCCTCGTCCCACACGGCGGAGCGGGGACCGTGGTAGACGGCGCGGGTGATCTCCAGGCCGTCATGCGCCGGCAGGGGGTGCAGTGCGATGGCGTCCGGGGCGGCGGCGTCCATGAGGGCCTCGTCCACGCGGTAGGGCGCGAACATGGCCAGGCGCTCGGACTCCTCGCCCTCATCACCCATCGACACCCATACATCGGTGTACACGGCGCGTGCGCCTGCGACGGCCTCGCGGGGGTCGGTGACCACGCTCACCGAACCACCGTGCTCGCGGGCGATCGAATCGGCCTGGGCCACCACGTCGGGGTCGGGCAGGTAGCCCTCGGGGCAGCCGGCCACCACCTCCATGCCCAGGTGGGCCCCGACCACCATGAGCGAGTGGCAGCAGTTGTTGCCGTCGCCCACATAGGCGGCCCGCACGCCACGCGGGTCGCCGAAGCGCTCGCGGGTCGTCATGACATCGGCGAGCCCCTGGCACGGGTGGTGATCGTGGGTGAGGGCGTTGATCACCGGCACATCGGCGTGCTCGGCCAGCGCCACCACCTTGGCGTGATCCACCGTGCGGATCACGATTGCGTCGACGAAGCGCGAGAGCACCTTGGCGGTGTCCTCGATGGTCTCGCCGCGGCCCAGCTGCATGTCGCGCCCGGCCAGCACAACGGGGTGGCCGCCCAGCCGGGCGACGCCCACCTCGAACGACACCCGGGTGCGCGTGGACGGCTGCTCGAAGATGAGCGCCACGCTGCGGCCCTCGAGGGCCTGGGGCCATTCGGGCTGGGCCTTGAGTGCATCGGCGAGGTCGAGCACCTCGCGCACGGCCTCGGCAGGGTGGTTGAGCAGGCTCAGCACGGAGCGGCCGGCGAGCGCGGGGTGGGGTGCATGCTGAATCACCGGTGCAGCCTATCGCGGGTTCGCAGGGCGCCCCGTCCTCCTCATGCGGCACGATCGGCGTGGCAGGCGACGCAGGAGGCGGCATGTCGGCGGGATGGTGGGTGCTCATCGGCGTCATCGCCGTGCTGGCGCTGGTGGCCCTGTATGACGTGCTGCAGCGAAAGCACTCGATCCTGCGGGTGTTCCCGGTGGTCGGCCACCTCAGGTACATCCTCGAGGGCTTCGGCCCGGAACTGCGCCAGTACATCTTCACGAGCAACGACGACGAGCGGCCCTTCAGCCGCAACGAGCGCCGGTGGATCTACGCCAGCAGCAAGGGGCAGAACAGCGCGTTCGCGTTCGGCACCGACGCCGAGTTCGAGCGCCGCCCCGGATATCTCATCATCAGCCCGGCGGCATTCCCGGCAGCGCCTCCCGAAGGTGGGGACCCCGACGACTGGCCGCTTCCCTCCGCGAAGGTGCTGGGTGCGCCCCGGGGCCGCGCCAAGGCGTTCCGCCCGGCATCGGTGGTGAACATCTCCGGCATGTCGTTCGGCGCGCTCTCCGCGCGCGCCGTGGAGTCGCTGAATGCCGGTGCGGCGCTGGCCGGCTGCATGCAGACCACCGGCGAGGGCGGCCTCACCCCGTATCACCTGCACGGCGGCGACCTCGTGATGCAGTTCGGCACCGGCTGGTTCGGCGCGCGGGATTCCCGCGGGCGCCTCGACCTTCCGAGGCTCGTGGAGCTGGTGCACGAGCATCCCATCCGGGCCATCGAGCTCAAGCTCAGCCAGGGGGCCAAGCCGGGCGTGGGCGGCACGCTTCCCGCCTCGAAGGTGACACCCGAGATCGCCCGCATCCGCGGCGTGGAGCCCGGGGTCGCGTGCGAGAGCCCGTCGCGCAACCCGGAGTTCGGCAACGCCGACGAGCTGCTCGACGTGGTGGAGCGCATCGCCGATGCCACGGGCGTTCCCGTGGGCATCAAGTCGGCCGTGGGGGATGTCGGCTTCTGGTCGGACCTCGCGCGGCTTATGGAGGATGGCTCGCGCGGGGTGGACTTCGTCACGATCGACGGCGGGGAGGGGGGCACGGGCTCGGGGCCGTTGTCGTTCGTCGACCACGTGGGGCTGCCCTATCGCCTGGCCCAGGCACGGGTGCTGCGCGCCTTCGCGGAGCGTGGCATCCAGCACCGCCTCACCTGGATCGGCAGCGGGCGCCTCGGCCTGCCCGAGGAGTCGATCATGGCGTTCGCACTGGGAGCGGACATGGTCAACGTGGGGCGCGAGGCCATGCTGTCGATCGGCTGCATCCAGGCCCAGCGCTGCCATACCGGGCACTGCCCGAGCGGCGTGGCCACGCAGTCCCACTGGCGCCAGCGCGGAATCGACCCCACCCTGAAGGCGGCGCGCGCGGCGTCGTACATCATCGCCATGCGGCACGAGATCACGCGCCTGGCCCGTTCGACGGGGGTCGACCACCCCTCCCAGGTGTCGCTCGCCCATATCGAGGTGCTCGAGGGCGACGTGCTCACCCCGGTCGCCCAGCGCTTCGGCATCTACCCCGACTGGGCCGTGCCGGTGGAGATCTAGGCCGGCTCAGCCCCCGGCGAGCGGGCCCTCCTGCCAGCCGGCCCCGAGGCGCATGGCGAGATCGATGTCGTCGGCCGAGGCAACGCCCTCGTCGGCCAGCCTGCGCGCCTCGTCGAGTGCCGCGGCGTAGTAGACGGCCGCCACCACGGGCTCGGTGCCCGTGGGCGACGGGTCGCCCCCGGGCACCAGGCCCCCACCGGTCTTGCGGCCGAGCCGCCCTTCGGCAACCAGCGGTGAGAGGGTGCCGCCGTCGGCGAAGCGGTCTCCATAGGCGGCCTCGAGGTCTGCGCGGATGCTCTCGAGCACGTCGAGCCCCACCAGGTCGCCCAGCGCGAACGGGCCCATGGGGGCCGGGCCTCCGTCCACCACCATGGCGTCTGCAGCGAGTCGGTCGGCGGGTGCCGCGGCGGCCGCGCGGAAGGCCTCGGCCATCGCCCGCACGAGCACGCGGTTCACCACGAAACCCGGGCACTCGCGCACGCGCACGGGAACCTTGCCGAGCGCCTCGGCCAACTGGACGGCGCGGGCCACCACCTGTTCGTCGGTGGCTGCCCCGGCGATCACCTCGACCAATCGCATGGTGCTCGCCGGGTTGAAGAAGTGCAGGCCGACCAGTCGTGACGGATGGGAGGTGGCGTCGGCGAGTGCGGTAACCGAGAGCCCGGAGGTGTTGGTGGCCACCAGGGCGTCGTCGCGCACGACCGCATCGATCTCGGCGTGCACGCGGATCTTCAGCGCGAGGTCCTCGGGGACCGCCTCGATCACGGTGCCCGCACCTGAGATCCCGCCGATGCCCTCGACCGCCGTGATGCGCTCGGCGGCTGCGGCTGCCAGCGCGGCGTCGAGGCGCCCCTTCTCCACGCGGCGCTCGCCGATGGCCACCGCACGGTCGCAGCCGGCCGCGGCGCGCTCGGCATCGGCATCTGCCAGCAGCACGTCCATGCCCGCCACCGCGGCCACGTGCGCGATCTCCGCGCCCATGGTTCCCGCTCCGACGATGCCGATCGTGCCCGTGCCCACGCGGCGACACTACCCACCTGCGTCCGGGGCCACCTCTAGGTTTCCCGAAACCGGGATAGGGATTCCCGGTCCACCGCGCACACGGTGAGACACGACCCCGACCATGACGTCGTCACGGAAGCCGCCCTGGCCGCGCGGTACCGGCAGCGTCGCCTCACCCTCCTGGTCCTCCTGCTGGTGGCCACCGTGGTTCCCATCGTCGTGCTCGACGCCTGGTGGCTCTGGCCGCTGCTCGTGGTGCCCGCGGCGCTGGCCGCCCCGCTCGCGGGCGGAACGGGCCTGATCGCCACCCTCCTCGCCGCCGCCATCGCCCTTGCCGCGGCGTCGTCCGGGGAGGTCACCTCGTCGGAGGTGTTCGTGGGTTTCCTCGCCATCGTGGTGGTGGGCGCCCTCGGCGCCGCCCACGAGGGCATTGGGGGCAACATGCTCGGCGCCTGGGCATCCGCGCGCGGCGATTCCCGGGGCTCGGGCCCGGCGCCCGACCAGGTCTTCGACATCATCGCGCAGCGTGACTGCCGCAGGGCCGCCGAGACCGGCAGCCCCGTGTCGGTTGCCATGGTGGCGATCCCCCGCGTCGACTCCGTGGGGCGCGAGCACGGCGACGACGTGCTCGAGCACCTGCTCGATACATGCTCTGCGGCTGTCGCCGGAGTGGTGTCCGGTGCCGACCTCCTCACCGAACTGGGCGACGGGCGCTACGTGGCGCTGGTCGCCGGGCCCGCCGATGCCGCGCATGAGGTGGCCCAGCGAATGGCGATGGCCCTCGAGCGTGTGGCCATCCGTGATCGCGACGGGCTGCGCGTGACCGCCGGCGCAGTAGCCGTGGGAGTCGCCGAGTGGACCTCATCGGATACCGGCCCGGATTCGCTCATCGATCGCGCGGGCGCGGAATTGCTGCAGGACCTCGTGCGGTCGGGCGCGCCGGGCGCGTCGGACGACCAGGCCACGGGTCAGTTCACGACCATCTCCGTCGCCGACGCCGCATGAGGCGTCCCACGGCCGCGCCCAGCCCGGCGCCGGCCACGATGTCCAGCGGCTCGTGATCGGCCGATGCCACCCGGGCCACCAGCCCGGTCGCGCCCAGCACTGATGCGACAGCCCCGATCACGGGGCGCTCGCGCACTACCACCACCGTGATGGCGGCCGCCGACGCCGCGTGGCGGCTGGGAAACCCACCCTCATCGCGGTCACCGGGTCGCGGCCTGCCAATGGCGTCGCGGGCCACGCGGGCGATCAACCCTGCCAGTGCGCCGGCAAGCGCGGCACGCAACCCCACGAGGCGCGAACCCGGCATGAGCATCAGGCCAAGCGCGAGCAGCTGGAAGGCGGGGGCCATGGTGTCGGCGGCGAGCCGGGCGGACTCGTGTCCACCGGGCACCGCGCTCACGCGGTCCCTCACCATGCGGCCGGCGCGGCGGTCTGCGGCCAGGACGACGGAGGTTGCCTCAGGTGCGGGCATGCCACGACGCTAGGGCACGCGCCAGCGCGACGCCCGGGTAGGCTCGGGGTCGTGACCACCCGGGCACGCATCGCCGCCGTCCTCGCCACCGTCGCCCTCTGCGGGGTGGGGGTGGGCCTTTCCGGCTGCGGCTCGTCCAGTGCCGGGGGCGCCGCCCCCGAGGTGCTGCCGGACGACCAGCGCAATTCGCCTGTCGTGGTGTCGGTGCCCCGGTTGAACGGCGCCGGTGATCTGGTGGTGGGGCGCCCCGGCGCACGCCCGACCGTCGTGAACCTCTGGGCGTCGTGGTGCGGACCCTGCAAGGAGGAGATGCCCGCCGTTCAGGCGTTCGCCGACGCCAACCGCGGCGTGCGCGTGGTGGGTATCGCCATCGACGACGCCCCCGACGCCGCACGTGAGTTCGCACGCGAGGTGGGCGTGACGTTCCCGCTCGGCGTGGACGAGGACGATGCCATGGGCGATGGCTACGGAGTGACGGGCCTGCCCACCACGTTCGTGCTCGACGCCGCGGGCAGGTTGGCGGCCACGTGGGCGGGGCCAGTCACCCGGGCCGAGCTCGAGCGCCTCACGGCGCCGCTCGTCGGCGCGTCGTGACGAGGGGGGACGCACTGCTCGAACGCCGTGTGCGGGACCACTGCGCACGTCACGACCTGCTGCCCCGGTCGGCAGGCGTGCTGGCCCTGGTGTCCGGCGGCGCCGACTCCACGTGCCTCATGAACCTGCTGCCGCTCATGAGCGACCGGGTGCACGTGCTCACGATCGATCACGGGTTCCGCGCTGAGGCCGCAGCCGAGGCGCAGGCGGTGGCGCGCTCAGCCCGGGCGCTGGGGCTCATCGCCCATGTGGAGCACCTCGGGCTGGCCCCCGGACCCGGGGCGGCCGAGCGCGCCCGCGATGCCCGCCTGGCGGCCGCCGAGCGGGTGCGCGAGCGCGAGGGCCTCGACCTCATCGCCACCGGCCACACACGCACCGATCATGTGGAGACCATCCTGTTCCGGGCGGCCCGGGGCACCGGCCGCACGGGCGCCCTGGGCATCGCGCCGCGCCGCGACCGCCTCGTGCGGCCGCTGCTCTGCGCGTCGCGCGCCGAGGTTCGCGAGTGGTGCACGTCGCGCGGCATCCCCTTCGTGGACGACCCGTCAAACCTCGACATGGCCACGGCGCGTGCGCGCGTGCGGCACGGCCTCATGCCGGCTCTTGACGCCGTGCATCCGGGGGCCGAGGCCAACCTGGCGCGTTTCGCCGCCCTCCTCGCCGATGAAGCCGACGTGGTGGACCAGGTGGTGCAGGCGGCTTCCCGGCACGTGCGCCGCGGGAGCGGACTCGACGCCTCCCGCCTGCGCGAGCAGCCCGTTGCGGTGGCGCGCCTTCTCGTGCGCGGCCTGCTCGCGGATGCCGGCCTGCCCGCCGACGCCCGCGGGGCCGAGGTGGTGGATGCCGTGCTTGCACGCGCGGCGAGTGGCGTTGGCGCGCTGCAGGTGCCCGGCGGCATGGTGTGCGTCGACCGTGGCGTGCTCGTCGCCGAGGCAGCCGGGGGCGTGCCCATCGCGCTCGTGCCCACCAGCCTGCCCGTGCCCGGCGCGGTGCGGGTTCCCGGGCTCCGGGTGGCCGCGCGCATGGGGCGCGCCGGCATCACATCGGCGGAGAGCGCCTGGGTGCATGCCCACGGGCCGCTCGTGGTGCGGGCCCCGGAGCCGGGCGACCGCCTGGCGCTACGCGGTGGCGGCCACCAGTCGCTCGGGCGCCTGCTGCAGGCGGCCGGGGTGCCCGCGCGCCACCGCGCCGGTGTGGCGGTGGTGGCGGATGAGCGCGGCGTACTGTGGGTGGCCGGCCACCGGGCGTCGTCCGATGTGGTGGCACCGCCGGGTGAGCCGGCGGTCAATCTGACGGTGACGGCGGAGGCCACATGAGCGCAACCCCCGGTGAGGTGCTGGTGAGCCGCGAGGCGCTGACCGACCGCGTTCGCGAGATGGCCGCCGAGATCTCGTCCGACTACGCCGGTCGCGACCTGCTGGTCATCGGCATCCTCAAGGGCGCGGTGTTCTTCACGGCCGACCTCGTGCGCGAACTCACCATCCCGTGCGAGCTCGACTTCATGGCTGTCTCGTCGTACGGATCGGCCACGCAGTCATCGGGCGTGGTGCGAATCACCAAGGACCTCGACGTTGCCATCGAGGGACGCGATGTGCTGCTGGTGGAGGACGTCATCGACAGCGGTCGCACCCTGCGCTACCTCATGCGCAACCTCGCCGCGCGCGAGCCCGCCTCGGTCGAGACCTGCGCGCTCCTCAGCAAGCCGGCCGCCGACCGGCTGGACCTCGGCACGCGGTACGTGGGCTTCCGGCTGCCCGACGTGTTCGTGGTGGGCTATGGCCTCGATGCCGGCGAGAGGTACCGCGAGCTGCCGTACATCAGCGCGCTCGCATAGGCGCCGGTTCCGCGCACCGGGTCGGGCCTGCCGTCGCGCCGGACGCTGCTACCCTCGTGACCTGTCGTCGAGCGGGAGCTGACCGCTGAGCCGGTTCTTCAAGAGCGCTGCATTTCCGATCCTGATCGTGATCCTCCTGGCCTTCGTGGCCCAGAGGCTCGTCACGTCGTCGTCGGAGCCTGCGGACAAGCCCACCTTCACCGGGTTCCAGAAGGAGCTCTCCGAGGGCAAGGTCACCGGCGTCACGATGCTGACCAAGAAGCAGGAGCTCGAGGTCACGCTGAAGGATGGCAAGACCTACGTCACCGGCTACCCCGACAACTACGGGGCCGAGGTCACCACCGCGATCGACGAGGCCAAGGTTCCGTTCATCGTGGAGGGCAGGGGCGGCTCCGCCTGGTGGGGCTTCCTCATCACCCTCGCGCCCTTCCTGCTGTTCTTCGTGTTCTGGATCTTCCTCATGAACCAGATGCAGGGCGGCGGCTCGAAGGTGATGAGCTTCGGCAAGAGCCGGGCCAAGCGCATGTCGGTGGACCAGCCCAAGATCACCTTCCGCGACGTCGCCGGCGCTGACGAGGCCGTGGAGGAGCTCGAGGAGATCAAGGAGTTCCTCGAGAACCCCAAGCGCTTCCAGGCGCTGGGCGCCCGCATCCCCAAGGGCGTGCTGCTGTACGGGCCTCCGGGTACCGGCAAGACGCTGCTCGCGCGTGCGGTGGCGGGCGAGGCCGGCGTGCCGTTCTTCTCCATCTCGGGTTCGGACTTCGTCGAGATG
>JBIIJJ010000230.1:0-2782 GCA_044233875.1 Miltoncostaeaceae bacterium
GGCCTCGGCAACGTTGCCCACCCCGTCGATGGCTCGAACGGTCACATGGCGTGAGCCGTCGGGCATGAGATGGGAGTCCACGGCCGCCGTGCACTGCGATGCGCACTCCCCCGCTCCCACCTCGGCGCGCACCAGGCCATCGACCAGCACCTCGTAGCGCGACACGCCCGAGCCGGAGTCCCACGAGGGATCCCACGTAACGGCCTCGCCCGACTCCACCGGCCCGGCGTCGCCGTGCACCGCCGGCGCGCTGGGCGCGCTGCCATCAACCGAGAACGACGTCGACCTGGTGGCGGTGCCGTAGCTGCAGATGCGCGACCCGTACGACATGTAGCAACTGACCTGCGTGCGCACGTTGGCGCGGGCCAGGTACGTGCCCTCGGCCAGGTTGCGCCATGAGCGCGTCCAGTCGCCCCCCGGGGTAAACCACCCCGACGATGCGATGACGCGGCTGTTCAGCACCAGCTGGTCGTTCGCCTGCCCCGCCCACGACGGGCGCTGGAAGGTGATCTGGGCCTCGGTCGCGCCCGTCCACGCCGTGCCGTTGTTCCAGGCGGCGTTGTTCACCACGATTCCGATGTCGGCCGCCGACTGGCCCAGGGCGGCGGGTGCGGCTGCCAGGGTGGCTGCGCAACTGGCGGCCAGGGCGGTGCGCGCAACGGTGCGCATGGGGTCCTCCCGATAGGTGACGTAACGGCACGTCACCCGGCGGGGGCCGTGGACTTACGCGGGGGCTAGTCGTCCATGCCGGGGAACTTCTGCAGCCACTGCCGCGGGAACCCCTCCGAAGGGGCTGGGAAGCAGGTTGACCAGTCGTCGGTGACCACGCCGGGTGCGCAGATGACACCCGTGCCGGTGGTGCCCACACCCCAGATGGATGGGAGCACCACGGCATTCGGGTCCGGCTGCTTCTTGAGCACTCCGAACGGAGCGGAGGCACCGGTGAAGTTCGCTCCCGATACGGTGGATCCCCAGAAGGCGGCCGTGTCGCGAAAGATCGCCTTCGTGAAGTTGGCGTTCACGAACGTGGAGGCCGCGAACTGGGCACCCGTGAAGTCGGCGCCCGCGAAGTTCGCTCCCGTGAAGTCGGCGCTCTGGAAGTACGTGTAGGTGAAGGTGGCGTTGGTGAGGTTGACGCCACTGAAGTTGGCCCACGAGAGGTTGGGGCCGCTGAAGTTGGCACCGCTGAGGTTGGCGCCCCGGAAGTCGACTCCCACGAAGCTGCCGCTCAGCGTGACGCCACGTCGTTCAGGGGCAGCGTGGTGCACTTCCGGAGGAACGCCTCGACGGGCCTGCTCAGCATGCCGTCGGGCACGAACAAGTGCATCACGAACGACGGCAGCGCCAACGGGGTGTCCGGCGCGTGTGCGGCGGCCCCGGTGCTGGGCCGCGACGCCGCCACGGGAAACCTCACCAACCTGGGGTGCGTGGGCGGCTACTCCGGGTGCACCGATAGCGCCGTGGGCATCGAACGGCCGGAGTCGGTGGCCGTGAGCCCCGACGGCACCTCGGTGTACGTGGGCGCAGCCATCACCACGCCCGCCTCCAACACCATCGCCGCCTTCTCGCGGAACACGGCGACGGGGGTGATCGCCCAACTGCCCACCGGGCTGAAGTGCCTGAGCGACGCCGCCGTGGCCGGATGCACGCAGGTGGCGGCGTCGCAGTTCGGCGGCGTGGCGAACATGGCCGACCTGGCCGTGACGCCTGACGGTACGCAGGTGATCACCACGACCTTCGGGGGCATCGCGATCGTCAGCCGCAACACCGGCACCAAGGTGATCACCTCGCCGGCATCCGGCCCCAAGTGCTTCGACGGCAGCGCCAGCCCCGCGGCTCCCTGCGACGCGGGCCCACCGATGTACCCCAACACCTCGCTGGCCATCACGGCCGACGGCACCAGTGTGTTCGGGGTGGGCGGCACGCTGCTGGCCAACACCGGCTTGGGGATCCTCAACCGCGACGCAGCCTCGGGGCTCATCACCGCCCGCCCGGCGCCGGATGGATGCCTCACCCAAACCGGAGTCGGTGCCCTGTGGGGCGGCACCACCACGTGCATCACCGGTCGCTATACCGCCGCGGCCGAGGCGGTTGCGGCAAGCCCGGACGGCCGCAACGTCTACATGGCGTCAATGGGCGCGTCGGGATCCACGCCCGCCCTCGACGTGTTCACCCGCGACCCGGCCACACGCGTGGTGTCGCAGCGGGCGGGTACCGCGGGCTGCCTGAGACAGGACGGCTACGGCGGCCAGTGCACCGCCGACTCCGGCCATGCTGACACCGTCAACGTCCCGCGCGCACTGGTGGTGAGCCCCGACGGCGCCAACGTGTACGTGCTCGACAACGTGAGCGTGAGCCTGCTGGTGCTGGCCCGCGAGCGCGAGGCGCAGCCCAGCGGTGGTGGCAGCGCGTCCGGTGGCAGTGCGGCCAGTCATGGCGCGGCACTCATGCAGCTCATCAGCGCGGCCCGAACGAAGACCGCCAGGGGCAAGTGCACCCTGGCCACGCCGAAGAGGAAGGGCGGCCCGCGGGCCTACACGTGTCGCATCACGCTTCCCAAGGGCCGGTGGACGATGACCACCACGGCGCGCGGCAGGACGGGCGTGCTGGCCGAGGGCTCACGCCGCGTCACCGTGAAGTAAGGCGGCGCGTCGGGCCTCACTCCCGGTGGCGTAAGCTCACCTCCATGCTGCCCCCCAGCACACGCCGTGCCACCCTCGCGGTCGGCTCGATCGCCTTCCTCGCCGCCGCTGCCATTGCCGTGGCCGGCACCTGGCAGACC
>JBIIJJ010000231.1:0-2766 GCA_044233875.1 Miltoncostaeaceae bacterium
ACCTCGCGGTGTCGGAAGCCGGGCAGGCGCGCAAGTTCGCGCGGCGCGAGATCGCAAGCGCGCTCGACCTGCTGGACGCCCTGCCCGATCTGGCCGAGGCCATCCGCGCGCGCGAGGTGCCGGCGCGATCGGGCACCACACGCCTCGAGTTCGCTCCGTACGGGGTGGTGTTCGGCTGGCACTCGGCCAACTCGCCCATCTGGGTGCCCACGCTGATCGCGGCGTCGTCCCTGGCAGGCGCCAACGCGGTGCTCGCGCGCCCATCGCGCCGCGTTGGCGGCACCACGGCACGGGTGCTCGAGGCACTCACCTACCGCTGGCCCATCGGGGCCGTGCAGCTGGTCACCGCTCCGCCCGAGGAGGCCGAGGCGATGATCGCCGCGCCAGGAGTGGGCGCCGTGGTGGCGCACGCGTCCACGGCCACCTGCCGCCGGCACATGGCCCGCCTGTCCGCGGCGTACGCAGAGGGCGCCACCATGCGCCCGTACATCCCGGAGGCCTCGGGCAACGACGCCATGATCGTGCTCGACGGAGCCGACATGCAGCGGGCAGCCGATGCCGCCGCCCTGGGCGGCTTCGCCAATGCCGGCCAGCTCTGCATGGCGGCGAAGCGCATCATCGTGGAGCGCAGCGCGCGGGATGAGTTCGTGCCGCTCCTGCGCGAAGCGGTGGGTGCCCTGGTGGTGGGCCCGGCCGACGACGAGCGCACCGACGTGGCCCCCATCGCCCCCGCGGCACTCGAGCGCGCCGAGGCCGACCTGCACGAGGCCCTCGCTGCCGGAGGAAAGGTGCTCATCGGCGGACAGGGACTGCCGCCCACCGTGGTGCTGCTTCCCGGGTCGGCGCTTCATGTGCGACTGTGGCGGGATGAGTCGTTCGCGCCGCTGCGGGGCCTGGCCGTGGCCGATGATCCGCGTCATGCCGTGGCCCTGGCCAACGACACGCCCTTCGGGCTGGGCGCGGCCGTGTTCGGGCCGCATGAGAAGGCCATGAACGTGGCCACGGCGCTTCGCGGGGCGCGCATCACCGTGAACGAGGGGCCGCTCTACCAGGACCCTCACCTGGTGGTGGGTGGAATCGGCGACTCCGGCCTGGCCGGCGCCCGCCCCAAGGTGGAGCAGCTCGTGTACGCCCGCCGGGTGCACGTGGCAGCCGGGGGATGACGCGCTAGGCCAGCACCCGCAGGTGCTGCCAGCGGATGAAGGCCTCGAGGCCCGGGTGCCCCAGCTCGGCGCCCACGCCCGAGCCCTTCCAGCCGGCGTAGGGCGCATAGGGCACCACCACGCGCCAGCCGTTCACCACGACGGTGCCACACTCGATGCGCTCGGCCACCTCGAGGGTGCGGCGGGATTCACCACCGCACACATAGGAGACCAGCCCGTAGTCGGGGCGGTTGGCCTCGGCGATGGCGTGCTCCACGTCGTCGTACGGCAGCACGGCGACCACCGGCGTGAAGGGCTCCTCGTCCACCACCAGCACGCCGGGCCCGGCGCCGGTCACGAGCGCGGGCTCCACGTAGTTGCCATCGAGGAGGGCGCCGCCCTCCACCGTGGCGCCCTTCGACCGGGCGTCGTCCAGCAGCATCGCGTGGCGGTCGCGGCCCCGGTCGGTGGCCATGGGCCCCAGCTGCAGGGTGGCGATGCCGGCGCGCAGGCGGGTGAGGAACTCCTGCTCCATGGCCCGCGGCACCAGGATGCGGTTCACCGAGTAGCACGCCTGGCCGCAGTTGGCGAACCCCTGTACCAGGGCCACCTCAAGCGCGGTGTCGAGGTCGGCGTCGTCCAGCACCACCAGCGAGCCGTGCCCACCCAGCTCGAGTGACAGCGCCTTCAGCCGCGGCGCGGCCCACGCGGCGATCTGCTCCGCCACGCGGCGCGAGCCGGTGAAGGCGACCTTGTCAACGCCGGGGTGCGTGCAGAGCGCCTCGCCCAGCACCGGTCCGTCGCCGGTGATGCACGACACCACGCCATCGGGAAGACCGGCCTCGGTGGCCAGGTCGCACAGACGCCGGGCGGCGAGGGGAGCCTCCTCGGCCGGCTTGACGATCATGCAGCACCCTGCGGCGAGAGCCGGCCCGAGCTTCCACAGCACCAGCGCCACCGGGAAGTTCCAGGGCGTGATGGCGGCCACCACGCCAATGGGCGCAGGCCGCACGATCGATCCCGTCGAGATGTTCGCCCCCGGCAACTGCATGGTCCACAGGCGCTCGGCCTCGCCTGCGAAGTGGTGCACCACCTCGCACGCACGGGCCACCTCGGCCTGCGCCTCGCCGAGCGGCTTGCCCTCCTCGCGGTGGATCAACTCCGCGAGCTCGGGCTGGTGATCGTCGAGCACCGCGGCATAGCGGCGAATGGCGGCGGCGCGCCCCACCGGGCCCATGGCCTCCCACCCGGGCAGTGCCGCCCGGGCACGCTGCACGGCCGCGTCGACATCCTGCGGCCGGCCGGCCGCGATCTCGCCGATCACCTCGCCCGTGGCGCGGTCGTCCACGGGCAGCCACTCCGGCGTGTCAACGCGGGAGTCTCCGATGACCAGGGGGTAACGCGGCGGGGCCATGGCCCCCACCCTACCGCCGCGGATCAGGCCTTGTCGGGCACGCGCACCACGTGGCGCACGCGCCATGCCGGCTGGTAGCCGGACACATCCTGGATCTCGGCGTGGGAGAGGCGCCGGGCGTCCTGGGCATCGGCCGCCCACACCTCGAGCTCATGCACGTCACGGCGCTCGAAGAAGTCGTCGCCCTGCTCCCACACGGCGTACACCACG
>JBIIJJ010000232.1:0-2745 GCA_044233875.1 Miltoncostaeaceae bacterium
GCCGCGACCTCGGCTGGCCGCTCATGCTGAAGTCGCGCCACCTGGGGTATGACGGCTACGGCAATGCGCTGTGCCGCGACATCGCCGAGGCACGCGAGGCCTTCCCGGTGCTGGCGGAGCGCGGCGGCGGGGTGCTGGTGGAGGAGTTCGTGGCGTTCCAGCGCGAGCTCGCCGTGATGGTGGCGCGCAGGCACGGTGGTGGTGACGCCGTGTACCCCGTGGTGGAGACCCGACAGCATGACCACGTGCTTCGCGAGCTGCTCTGCCCCGCCCCGGTGGACCCGGGCGTGGCGCACGAGGCCAAGCGCGTCGCGCGGGCGGCGGCCGAGGCGGCGGGTGGCGCGGGCGTGACCGGCGTGGAGATGTTCCACACCAGCGACAACCGCATCCTCATCAACGAACTCGCGCCGAGGCCCCATAACTCGGGGCACCACACGATCGAGGCATGCGTCACATCGCAGTTCGAGAACCACCTGCGCGGCGTGCTGGGGCTGCCCCTTGGCCCCACTGAGCTCATCGCGCCCGGGGCCGCCCTGGTGAACCTGCTGGGTGAGCGCAACGGGCCGAGCACCCCGGACATCACCGAGGCGGCGGCCATCGGCGGGGCGCACGTTCATCTCTACGGCAAGGCCGAGGTGCGGGTGCGCCGTAAGATGGGCCACGTGACCGCGCTTGGATCAAGCCCCGAGGACGCCCTCGAGACCGCACGCCTTGCGGCATCGGCGGTGCGACTGTGAGCGACTCCCCCATCGTCGGCGTGGTCATGGGCTCCGACAGCGACCTGCCGGTGATGCAGTCGGCGGTCGACGTGCTTGGCGAGCTGGCGATTGCCCACGAGGTGCGCGTGACCAGCGCTCACCGAACGCCCGAGGAGATGATCGGGTACGGCAAGGACGCCGCGGGCCGCGGCATCAAGGTGATCATCGCGGGCGCCGGCGGCGCCGCGCACCTGCCCGGCATGCTGGCATCGGTCACCGACCTGCCGGTGATCGGCGTACCGGTGCGCACCAGCGCGATGTCGGGCATGGACAGCCTGCTGTCGATCGTGCAGATGCCCCGGGGCGTGCCCGTGGCCACCGTGGCCGTGGACAACGCCACCAATGCCGGCCTGCTGGCGGCTCGCATCCTGGCCCTGGGCGATGCCGACCTGGCCGGCCGCGTTGCACAGCGCGCCGCCGAGATGAAGCAGATGGCCCTCGACGCCGACAAGCGCGTGCGCGGGGAGGCCGCGGGCTCGTGATGCGCCGCGTCGCCGCGATGGCCGCGGCGGCAGGCATGTCGCTGGTGCTCGCCGGATGCGGGGCGCTCGAGCGCACCCCGGTGACCGTGCAGACGGTCACGCGCCCCGCCACCACGGGGCCCGTGCTCGAGGCAGGGGAATTCCGCACGCGGGCGGACGCGGCGTGCGCGCAGCTGTTCACCGCCCTCGACCGGCTGGGCAGGCCGCCCACCAGCGACATCGCAGCGGCGCGCACCTACTACCCCAAGGTGGCCGCGGCCTGGAACCGCGTGCTGCGGGAGACGGCGCCCCTCAGGCCGCCGGCCGACCTCGCCCCGGCGTGGGACGAGGTGGTCGAGGCCTACCGCTCCATCACCCAGAACGCCGATGAGAATGTGCTGCTGGCGCAAACCGACCGCGAGGCGATCGAGATCGTGAACTCCGACGCCTCCGCGCGCAGCCAGGAGGCCGGCAGATTCGCCGGGGCCCGGGCGGCGTCGATCGGTCTCCGGGCGTGCGCCGGGGCGCGTGGATAGAACTCCCGTCATGAACTCACCTGACGTCACGCCATACCCGGTGCGCCTCGCGGTCGACTACCCCGATCGCGCCCTCAGCCGGCTGAGCACCCTGCTGCGCCTGATCTGGATCATCCCCATCGCGATCGTGCTCGGCCTGGTGTCGGGCGGCAGCGTGTGGGTGGGTGGCACCACCGAGATCGTGTTCGCCGGCGGCCTGCTGCTCCTCGCCCCGCTTCTCATGATCCTGTTCCGCCAGAAGTACCCGCGGTGGTGGTTCGACTGGAACCTGGCCCTCACGCGCTTCTCGACGCGCGTGGCCGCCTACCTGGCCCTCATGGACGACCGCTACCCATCCACCGATGAGGAGCAGTCGGTGCACCTGGACATCGACTACCCCGATGCCCAGCGCGACCTCAACCGCTTCCTGCCGCTGGTGAAGTGGCTGCTCGCGGTGCCGCACCTGGTGGTGCTGCTGTTCCTGGGAATCGGCGCGGTGTTCGCGGTGATCATCGCGTGGTTTGCGATCCTGTTCACCGGTCGCTACCCGCGCGCGCTGTTCGACTACGTGGAGGGCGTGCTTCGCTGGGGGACCCGCGTCACCGGTTACGCGTTCTTGCTCGTGACCGACGACTACCCGCCCTTCTCGCTGAAGTCCTGAAGCGCCTCGGGCCCGCCGAAGCGGGCCCGAGGGGCACATCAGGTGAGATGTCGGCTGCCGTCAGGCCGGCTTGCCGATGGCAGCACCCTTGCGGGCGTTGAAGCCGTCGAGCATCGTGTTGACGTCGTTGGGCTTAGCCTTCTCGAGGATCGCCTGGTAGCGCTGCGTCTGCGTGATGCGCTCCTTGCGGTACAGGATGCCGAGCGCGAACCCACCCTTCAGGGCCAGGTCGAACGCCTGCGTGCGATCGGTCACATCGTGGTCCGGGGCCACGTCGGTGACGGCGTCCTTCCACGACTCCTGCGTGTTGTTGAAGGTGGTGCACGGCGACATGGCGTCGATGTACGAGA
>JBIIJJ010000035.1:0-11149 GCA_044233875.1 Miltoncostaeaceae bacterium
CCCGTGGCCGCGGGCGCGAACCTCGAGGCCACGTCCACGAAGTTCCTCATCATCTCGTTCGATTCCGACTGGCGGTTCGACACCGAGCACTCACGCGAGATCGTGCGGCAGCTCCAGACATGGCGCGTGCCGGTGACCTTCCGCGAGATCGAGAGCCCCTGGGGGCACGACTCGTTCCTGCTGGAGATCCCCGAGTACCACCGCACGGTGGAGGCCTTCCTGGCCCGCACCGCCGACGAGATCGGCCTCTAGCCCCGGCGCCGGGCGGCACCCCCGCCTGCGATGTCGATTACCTCGAGCCCGGGGATCGTGGCGCCCGTGATCTCGGGGTCGCTGGTGAGCAGCGGCACGCGCCGCTCGATCGCCGTCGCCACCGCGAAGCAGTCGGCGTACGACATCCGGTTCCCGGCCTTGAGCGCCGCCGCGGCCAGCACGCGGGTGCCCGTGACCTCCACGAGATCGACGTCGGCGCGCATCTGGGACAGCACCCGGTCGGCCGCATCGGGGGATGCCGCGCGACTGATGACGTAGTGCACCTCGCCGGCGTTGATCCAGCTCATGCATGGCCGGCCGCGCTGCAGGGCGTCAGCCACGGCGTCGGACCCGGCGTCGTCATTCAGCCAGGCGACCACGGCCCACGCGTCGAGGCATGCACTCAACGCCGGCGGGCCCGGGCCGCGTCATCCTCTGCCCGTCCGCGCGCGAGCTCGCCCGCCAGGTCGTGCTGGGCCAGTGATCCGCGAAGGCCGGCCAGGCCCGCGGCGGGGCGCACCACCACGCCTCCGGCATCCTCGGTGAACACCACCTCGGTTCCCGGCGCGATGCCCAGACGATCGCGGATGTCCTTGGGGATCACCACCTGCCCCTTTGGTCCGACGCGGTGAGTCATACTGATGAGTATAACCCTGCGCCACGGGTCGACCAGCGCGGTCCACCGTAGCCGCGGCCCGGGCGCGATAGGTGCCCCGGGTGCAAACGATGCGCACGGCACCGGTACCCTCAATGTGATGGCCCTTCGTCCTGATCTCGACGTGGTCGCGGCGATGGTGCCGCGCGGCTCCCGCGTGCTCGACCTCGGGTGCGGCGACGGGGCGCTGCTCGGGCACCTGATCAGCGCCAGGGAGTGCGACGGCACGGGCGTGGAGATCTCGGATGAGGGCTTCCACGCCTGCGTGGCGCGCGGGGTGCCCGTGGTCGTGGCGGACATCGACCAGGGCCTCGGCGATGTCGACGATGACGCCTACGACGTGGTCATCCTCTCCCAGACGCTCCAGGCCACGCACCGCCCCGCCCTCGTGCTGCAGGAGATGATGCGCGTCGGCCGGGTGGGAATCGTGTCGTTCCCCAACTTCGGGCACTGGCGCCTGCGCTGGTCGCTGGCCGCACGCGGTCGCATGCCCACCAGCCGGTCGCTGCCCTACCGCTGGTACGACACCCCGAACATCCACCTCTGCACCATCCGCGACTTCGAGACGCTGCTCGACCACGAGCACCTCGCCACCCTGCGGCGCGCGCTCCTCGATGAGCGCGGCAGACCCCTCTCGGGAACCCGCCTGCGCAGGCCCAACCTGCTCGCCGCCGGCGCCGTCTACCTGGTGGGGCGCTCCGGCCAGTGATCCTCGCCGCATTCTCGGCGCTCATCATCATCGGGCTGGGGGTGCTGCTGCGCACCGTCGGCGTGCTCAAGCGCGAGCAGGCCCCGATACTCGTGCAGGTCGTGCTGTACGTGCTGCTGCCCGCCCTGGTGCTGGACATCATGGTGGGCGCCCAGCTCGACTGGGGACTGATCCTCGTGCCCTTCGTGGCGTTCGCCGTCACGGCGGTGATGGCGCCGATCGCCCTGGTGTTCGCCCGCTCCATGAAGCTCAGCCGTGGCGCGATCGGCGGCGTGATCCTCATGATCTCCGTGGCCAACACGGGCTTCTTCGGCCTGCCGCTCATCGCGGCATCGGGCGGCGAGTTCTCGCTCACGATCGCCGTGATGTACGACGCCATCGGCACGGGAATCATCATCTGGACCTTCAATCCCATCGTGGCCGCATGGTTCGGCCGCGGCGAGGTGGAGGCCGCCACGGGCATCCGGCAGTCGCTCAAGGGCCTGCTTCTGCCACCCATGTGGGCGCTCATCGCCGGTCTCATCCTCAACCTCTCCGGTGTCCACTCGTTCCCGGAGTGGATCCAGACCCCCATCGGCTACCTGGGCGGCGCCCTGCTGCCGGTGGTCATGCTCTACGCCGGACTGGTGCTCGACTGGTCGGGCTTCGCCGAGAACTGGCGCACGATCGCCGGCGTGTCGGTGCTGAAGCTGGCGCTCATGC
The DNA here is from genome assembly GCA_044233875.1 of Miltoncostaeaceae bacterium. Classification (GTDB taxonomy): domain Bacteria; phylum Actinomycetota; class Thermoleophilia; order Miltoncostaeales; family Miltoncostaeaceae; genus SYFI01. The sequence continues at coordinate 2,319 of JBIIJJ010000035.1, forward strand.
CCGTGGTGGGCTTCGCCATCGCATACGCCGTGGGCTTCCGGGGCAACGACCTCGACACCCTCACCGTGCTCGCGGCCATGCCCTCCGGGATGATGGCCCTCGTCATGGGTGCCCACTACCGTCTGCCCGTCAACCTGCTCGCGGCGTGCGTGGCGGTAACCACCGTGCTCTCGCTCGTCACCATCCCCATCGTCACGGCGGTGATCACCTGACCCCTCAGCCCTTCAGCGCGCGCCTCACCCGCAACGTGTCCGATCGACGCAGCCAGATCGTGCTGGGCCTCGATCCCGACCCCGCCCGCGTGGACGGTGGCGCCCGCGGTGCCCGCGACTTCTGCCTGCAGGTCATCGAGAGGGCCGCACCCTTCTGCGTCGCCGCCAAGCCGCAGCTCGCGTGCTTCGAGCGCTTCGGGGCAGAGGGCTGGGCGGCCTTTGAGGACGTTGCCCGGGCCGCGAGCGATGCCGGCCTGCTGGTGATCGCCGACGCCAAGCGCGGTGATGTCGACGCCACCTCGCGCCACTACGCGGCCGCGTTCCTGCGTCCGCCCATCGACGCGCTGACGGTGAACCCCATGCTCGGCACCGACGCCGTGCAGCCGTTCCTCGACGCCGCCGCGGCCACCGGCGCCGGGTTGTTCATCCTGGTGCGCACCTCCAACCCGGGCGCGGCGGAACTCGAGGATCTTCCCCTCGCCGACGGCCGCCCGTGGCACGAGGCCGTGGCCGACCGCGTGCGCGGCTGGGGCGAGGCGATACCCGCGCGTGAAGCCGGGCTCTCATCGATCGGCGCCGTGGTTGGCGCCACCGTGCCCGAGCGCATCGACCGCCTGCGCGATCTCATGCCCGACCAGCCGTTCCTGCTTCCCGGCGTGGGGGCCCAAGGGGGAGATCCCGCACGCCTGGGCCCCGCCTTCGGGGGGAACATCGCGGGCGCCCTGGTGTCGGCCAGCCGCTCGGTGATCTACGCGGACGATCCCGCCGCCGCCGCGCGCGACCTGCGTGACGTGGTGTGGGGCGCGTGGGAATCGGTGGGCGGCTAGCGTGACGCGCCCGACGGTCATCCTGCGCCGCGCGGTGCCGGCTGTTGCAGTGGGGCTCGCGGCCGTGGTGCTCACGTCCGGGTGCGGGCAGTCATCGTCCGTGGCGCCGAGCCAGATGACCATGCCGGTGCTCTGGGCCGGTGCAAACCCCGACGGCACCCCGGCCGCGGGCATCGAACCCGCCACCATCGCGGTGGGAACCGATGGCGACCCGGGTTTCACGCTGAACCTCGAGGACGTCAAGGCCAAGAAGGCCGGCCCCGCCTGGCAGGCGGCCACGGCCAGCGCCGCTGCGGTGGGCACCCTGCTCACCGGCGCCGACCAGTCGGTGGTGGACCTGCGCTACGACATCACGGGCGCCATCGACGGTCCGTCGGGGGGCGCGGCGCTGACGGTGGGAACCATGGCGGCCATCACCGGTGCGCCCATCCGCCCGCGCATCGCCATGACCGGCACCATCGCGCCGGATGGCACGGTGGGAAAGGTGTCCCAGGTTCCGGCCAAGGTGCGCGCCGCCAAGAAGGCCGGTTACCGGACCGTGCTCGTGCCCTTCGGCAATCGCACCGAGTTCGACCCGCAGGCCGGCCGCACGGTGAACCTGGCCGCCCTCGGACGTTCGCTTGGCATCGACGTTCGCGTGGTGCGGGATGTTGGCCAGGCGTACCAGGCGTTCACCGGTCGCACCATCGCGCGGCCGCCGCGCGGCACCCCGGCCCTCACGCCCACAGCCCGCGCGGTTGCCGAGCGCACAACCCGCCAGGCGGTGGCGGCCATGCGCAGGGAGTACCAGGCGGGGGACAACCTGATTGCCGCCGCGCTCCGGCCGGGTATCGAGGCCACCATCGCCAAGGCCACCAGCGCCCTGGCATCGCGCAACACAGCACGTGCCTATGGGCTCGCGGTGCGCGGCACCTATCAGGTGAAGCGCGCGACCTCGGCCGGTGCATCGCGGGCGCTCGCGGCGGCATCGGGCGTGGCGGCCGCCCGCGCCGCCTTACGTGACGAGGTAAAGACGCTCATCGGCGTTGCCGATCGCCGCATTCGCGCGCAGGCCGACCCCGCGGGCCTCACCACGGCCCAGCAGCTGGCCCTGCCCTCCGCCCTCGGCTGGTACACGCAATCACGGGCGGTACTGGTGGGCCTGCGCGATCAGCTCGGCCCCGGCAACACCTGGCGCGGCCCCGATCTGGCGCTTGCCGCCTCCGTGGTGGGCGAGGTCGAGGCAGCGCTCCAGCGCTTCGGCCCCGATGCCGTGGCCATGGTGAGGTCCGGAACGGGCACGGCGTCGTCGAACACCGACCCCACGGCGGCGTTTCTCTCCGGCTACACCGACTTCCTGGTGAGCGCCGGCAATGCCAACCGCGACTACTACTTAACCGTGGAGTACGGCTCGCTCGACTCCCGCGGGGGCCCCACCGATGTGGTGCCCGGCCTTCGCGCGATGTCGGAGGTGGCGTCCACCACCCCGCCCGGGACGAACCCCCTGTACGAGGAGATCATCCAGGCCGCCAATGCAACCGCGTACTACGTGCTGGGCGCGCAGGTGGTGAGCGGTCGCAGCTTCGGCATGCAGGGCTTCGGCCTGGGTGAGGACCCCGCACCAATCACCGCCCCGGCACTTCTCGCCAACTCGGTGGTGCAGGCATCAGAGACCGTGCGCTGGTTCGCCGCCGACCTCCGGCCGGATGGGATCAACCCCGACTATCCGCTGTGGCAGCGGCAGTGGGCCGATGCCATCTTCGCCACGTACGCGGGCACGGACACCGCCCCGGCGGCGGGCACCATCGCGCTCAATGAGCTCTGGTACGCGGCGTCGTCGGTGCTGCTGGCCAACTCGGCGCGCATCAACCTGGAAGGGGCATCGAATGGATGACGGCATCCGCCAACTTCTCGAGGGGCCCAACTACGTGCACGTGGCCACGCTCATGCCCGATGGGTCGCCGCACTCGGTGGCCATGTGGGGAGGGGTGGAGGGCGACCACGTGATCATCTTCACGGGTTCGCCGGCCAGCCGGAAGGCACGCAACCTCGCCGCCGACGGTCGCGTGGCGATCTCCGTGGTGGACCACGACAACCCGTATCGCACCGGGCAGCTGCGCGGGCACGTGGTGAAGACGCGCCATGGCGCCCAGGCACTCGCCGCCATGGACGCCCTGGCCGAGAAGTACACAGGCGCGCCATTCCCGTGGCGCACCGACGAGGGCACGCTCTACGTGATCGCCGTCGACTGGTCGCGGTACGCCGAGCTGCCCTTCACGCACCGGCCGGGCACGGCGGGCTAGCCCGGCGCCACCCGCTACTTGCCGTACTTCTTCTTGTTCGCGGCGATGTAGACGTTGAGCGCCTGCACAAGCCCCGTGCTGGCGGTGCGCACCGGATAGGCGAAGGGCTCGCTGCCGGTCTTGCCGTTGGGCAGCAGGCGGCGGTGGGTCCACGCCACCTTGGTGCCGGGGTTCTTCTTCACCACGTACTGGATGCTTCCCAGGCCGCTGCCGTAGGCGAACGCCTTGCCCCGCGCCACGGCCTTGGCGCCGTTCTCGTCGTTGTCGGTATAGCGCACCGTCACGCCTGGCACATGGTGCTGGCGGACCTGCTGCACCAGATCGAGGTCGGCGGTGCTGCCCTTGGTGACGATGACGGTCTTGCCGGCCAGGTCCATCGGGCCCGTGAGCGTTGACCCCTTGCGCACGATGAAGGACCGCAGCACGTAGTAGTAGGTGGCCGACCAGGTGACGCCGGGGCTCTGCGCGCGCCGCGCGGCCAGGTTGGTGATGCCTGCCGCGGCCAGGTCGCAGCGGTTCCTGCCCGGCGACTGCCAGATGCCATTGAATTGAAGGTCCTTCACCGGGGTGAGGGTGAGCCCGTTGTCTGCCGCGAAGGGGCGCAGGAAGGCGGGATCCCATCCCACCCATTCCCCCTTGGCATTGAGGTCCGAGAACGGCGCGAAGCCGTCGTATGTGCAGGCCGTGATTGTGCCGGGCGTGAGCGTGGTGAACGGCGCCGCCTGCACGGAGCCGTGCGCGGCGGCCACGCAGGCCAGTGACAGCATGGCGCCCGTGGCGGTGGCCAAGGCGAATGGGCGGGTTCGAGGGGTCGTCATGGCCGCAGCCTACCGCGCGCCGCTAGGCGGCCAGACGCAGCCCGGGCCTGCGCCCCTGCCATCCGCACCACAGCGCGAAGAGCACCAGGGCGATGACCGAGCCGGTCCAGTGCAGGCCCGTCACCACGCCCACCAGGCTCACCAGCCCGGCGACGATGGCGCCGAAGATCGTGGGCCATGCGGGCAGCTTCCACACGGCGATGGTCACGAGCGTGGCAACCAGCCACGCCACCGGGCCGATCGCCCAGCCCCAGCTCTCGAAGAACTCATGCGAGAGGGTGAGTCCCGTGGCCGCGCCCAGCACGGCCACCACGATCGCCTGCGACAGCGCCGCGCGCCATGTGATTCCCCAATCCATGGGCGCGAGGGTAGCCCACCGGGGCCATCGCTAGCGTGCCCGCATCAACGCCCCTCGACATCCCGGAGGAATCATGAGGAAGAGCCTCATCGCGCTGGGCATCGCGCCGCTCGCCGCCCTGGCCATCAGCGCCGGTCCCGCGCTTGCCGGTGGCGCCATCAGCAAGCAGAAGTCCCCGACCGCGGCGCAGAAGACGGCCATCCTGAAGGCGGGTGGGTTCCAGGGCCCGGCCTCGTGCTACTCGGTGCAGCTGTCGGCGCGCAAGCAGACCATCGCCGGCCTCAAGTTCAACGAGAAGGCGAAGAACTGCACCAAGTTCGCCTTCGATGGCGCGGGCCTCTACTACTCGACCGCCAACAAGAAGACGTGGTTCCTGCTCGACGCCGCATCCGGCTCCAGCGCCAGTGAGTGCGACGCGCTCCAGACCCTCGTGGGCGTGGTCGCCTGGCAGGACATGATCCCCTACATCAGCAGCATGGGGTGCCAGAACTTCGACTGACCCGGGGGGTCAGCCCAGGAGGTCGGGCAGGTAGGGGATGTTCCCCCTGGCGTCGCCGGGGGGAGCCCCCACCATTATCTCGGCGTCGATGTCGTCCACGCGGGCCTGTGCCGGCGGCTCGCCGCCGCTGAGGTCACGCACCGCACCGCCGTCGCCGGCCCGCGCGATCCACTGCTCGATGTAGTCGGCCTCGCCGGCGTACCCGAGTTCGCGGAACGCGGCGGCCGCGCGCGGCTGGTCCTCCATCCATGCCAGCCGGCCGTCGGCGGCGGGCCCGTCCCCATATGAGGTGGTGACGGAGCGAACCATGGCCCCGGTGGGGTGGTACAGCATGCCCTTGAGCATCGCGGCCCGGGGGTCGTGGTCGCAGTCCGCGCCCCACACGCGCCAGAAGGCCGCGGTCTCCTCCACGATCTGCCGCAGGTCCGTGCCCTTGTTCTGGGGGTCCTGCCAGCGCAGCGCCATCACGCGGCGCTCGCCCTTTGCCAGCGTGGTGCTGCCACCCAGGTCAACCCCGTACGGGCGCGGCGGGATCTCGCTCTGCACCTCCACCGTGAGCCCGGGGCCGTAGCCGATGATCTTGCGGCCCTCGCCGCGCCACCGCGGGGGGTTGCGCCCGTAGGCGTACCGAAGGCGCACGACCAGGCCGATCTCCACCTCGCCCTCGAGCACCAGCACCTGGCGCACGAACAGGCCGGGCCAGGCTGCCTGCACGGGGCCGCGGGGCGGGATGACAAGCGCGTCGATCACGCGCACGGCGCCCTTCGGGCTCTCGAGGTCGGTCTCCACGATGAGCGTGCCCTCGCGGTGGCGGTGCGCCACGGTGGTGGAGTCGGGGAACACGAACTCCACGCCCCCTCCACGCTCGGGGTCGATCAGCCCGCTGATGATGCTCGGCTGGTCGATGCGCGGTGCCACGAGCCAGCTGAGGCACGCCTTGTCGTCGACCAGGCCCATGGCCCGGCCGTCTGAGATGAGGAGAGGTTCGCCCATGGGGATGAGGCTACCCGAGGTCCGCGCCGTACCATCGTGCCTATGGACATCGACATCACCTTCATCTCCGACCCGGGCTGCCCGTGGGGCTACTCGGCGTCACCATCGCTCGCCGCCCTGCAGTGGCGGTACGGCCCCAGGCTCTCGTGGCGGCTGGTCACCATCGGCCTGGCCGAGGACGCCTCCCTCTACGAGGAGCGCGGGTACGACCCGGTGATGATGGCCCAGCGCATGGAGATGTTCCGCCAGTTCGGGATGCCCTTCACCCAGGGGCCGAGGGAGAGGCTCACGGGCACCGGGCGGGCGTGCCGTGCGCTGCACGCCGTGCGCCTGCTCTCGCCCGGCGATGAGATCACGGCCTTCCGCGCCCTGCAACTGGGGTGGTTCACCACGCGCATGCTCATGGACGAGGACGGCAACATCGCCACCGCGCTGCAGCGCGTTCCGGGTCTCGATGTACCCGAGGTGATGCGCGTCATCGAATCCCCCGAGGTCGAGCAGGCGTACCAGGCCGACCGCGCCGAGGCGCGCACGGCAGCGGGCTCGCCCACGGAGTTCCAGGGCAAGGCGGCCAACACCGACGGCGCCGTGCGGTACACCGCGCCCTCCCTCATCTTCCGGTGCGGCGACCGCACGCTCGAGGCCGGCGGGTTCCAGCCCATGGAGGCCTACGACGTGGTCGTGGCCAACCTCGATCCGGCGGGTTCGCGCCGCGGTGTGCCCGACGACCGCCCCGAGGAGGTGCTGGCGGAGTTCCCGCTGGGCCTCACCACCCAGGAAGTGGCGGAGGTGATGCGCACCGACATCGAGCAGCCGCTCGACCGCCGCGCCGCTGCGCAGATGCTCATCCGGGCCGTCGGCCGCGGCGCGGTGGCCGTGGAGCCGCTTGGCGACGATGGCCTCTGGAGCGCGATATAACCGGGGTCCGGCATCGGCGGGGGAGAACGTGGTGAGCAACAGGTGGATCGTGGCCATCGGCGCCGTGGTCATCCTGATCGTGGGAGGCGCCATCGGGTGGGCCATCGGGGCCAACACCGGCGGCGACCACGGGATGAACCACGGCTCCATGGCCATGGACCAGAAGGAGTTCCTGGCGATGATGGTCGCTCACCACCAGGGCGCGGTCGACATGGCCAAGGCCGAGATCGAGGCCGGCTCCGACCCGAAGGTGAAGGCCCTCGCGCAGCGGGTTATCACCGCACAGAAGCGCGAGATCGCGCAGATGACCTCGTGGTACCGGGCCCTCTACGGAGAGGACGTCCCGCCCATCGATGAGCAGGACATGGAGATGGGCGCGATGATGGGCATGAGCGGCATGTCGCCCGAGGCCATCACCGACGCGGCCAACCCCGATCAGGCGTTCCTCCGCATGATGATCCCGCACCACGCCGGGGCGCTGATGATGGCCGACATGGTGCTGAACGGAACGCCGAATGCCGATGTGAAGAAGCTGGCCGAGACGATCATCGCCGACCAGGCGGAGGAGATCGCCGAGATGCAGGAGATGAGGACCACATCCTGACCGGCTGACCGGGGCGTGCCCATCGGTTCACCTGATGCACTTGGTGGGTGAGCCGGTGGGCACGAAATCCCGTGGTTGCATCGCTCGCGCTATTGGGGGTCGGCGGGCTGCTGGCGGTCATCGCGACCGTGGTGAACGCCGTCTACGACCCTGCGGAGCCCCCCGGCGGGGGCACCGGCTTTCGCTGGTGGATCGACATCCCCATGGTGGCGGCCGGCGCGCTGGTGGTGATCGGCGGCGTGGTGGCCTGGTGGTCGCTCGTCCGCCGGCGCCCGCCCGGCCGCTCAGGGCGATGGGGCTTCTGGGTCGCGGTGGCCGCGGCGCTGTTCCAGCCGCTCATCGTGTTTCCCACCTACCTCATCTGGAGGACGGTGGTGGATGAGATGCCGGGCGACTGGGGCGGCCCGTTCGAGTTGATCTGGGTGGCCATGTGCGTTGCGGCCGTGGGGCTGGGCATTGCCTCCGCATGGCGCGACCGGTCGCGGCGGGGGCTGCTGCTGCTGCCCGCGGTGGTCGCCGTGTTCGTGATCACCTTCGCGCTCGCCGTGGTGATCGTGCCCCGCTAGCCCGAGGCGGGTGCGCTACTGGCCCTCCACCGCGTAGGTGTCCTCGGGCACCTTCTTGTCGCAGAAGGGGAACTGCGCGCCGACGGCCACGATCCTCTGCAGCGGTGCTGCCGTGACGGTCCACTGCATCTCGAGGCGCCCCCTGCGATTGCGGGTCTTGCCACCAAGACCGCTGCGCAGCACCATGGTTACCTCGCAGCCCCATGTGTGAGTGGGGTGATCCCCTTCGTTGAAGTGAACCCATGTGTCGGTCCAGGTGCATGAGCCGGTGTGGAACCGGTTCAGCTTCAGGCCGTTGAAGGTCCCCCCACGGCTGCACTTCATCGACTTGATGTGGTTGGCCGCCTGGAGATCAGCACCTGCATGTCCGAGCCACTGAGTCATGTCCTCCGCCGAGTCAACGAAGGCGTCGTAGGCCATCGTCCTCAGCGCCTTGGAGAACATGAGGTAGCAGCCGCCGGTGTAGTCGACTGGGATCCACTTGGCGGCCTTGTCGCAGATCACGTGCTTCGTGGGTGTCTTGCCAAGTGCCGGCGTCGCGAGCACCGCGGCGGGCACGAGGGCGGCGCCTGCAATGGCAAGGGCTACGAGGCTGCGGGGGGTGGTCATGGGGTCCCTCCTCGGGGGGGTGCGAGTTCCCCGAAAACCTACTACTCGGTTGGGGCCAGATGCTCCCGGCAGGCGGCCTCGTGGCCCGCGTTGGAAATGCCCTGCAGGCTTACCTCGGCCGGCCATGCGCCCGGGTCGGGGCCGT